>JBILYL010000162.1:0-6101 GCA_044377775.1 Bacteroidia bacterium | reverse complement strand
GTACAAACAATAACCCGTGTTTTGTTATTGATCCATTCACTCTGTTTAATATCTCTTGTTTTTGAATCCAAGCCGGCATGATAAAAATCTGCGGAGATCTTATTGCTTTTTAAATAATTAGCAATGTCTTGTGTTTTCTTACGATTGCGGACATAAACAATTCCGGTTCCTTTGACCTTGTTGGCGATCTTCACCAAACGGGCCAATTTATCTTCTTCATTCAACAAAATATAAGCGACATTTTTTCGCTCAAAACTTTGTTGGATAACATTCTTTTTTTTAAATCGTAATTTCTCCTGAATGTCTACCACAACATCTTTTGTTGCAGTTGCTGTCAGCGCTAAAAACGGCACTTTCGGAAGGAGTTCGCGGAGCAATTCAATTTTTAAATAACTGGGTCGGAAGTCGTATCCCCATTGAGAAATACAATGAGACTCATCAATGGCGATCAGGTTTACATTCATTTTTTGTAACCGGACTTTTACGATCTCAGTTTCTAATCGTTCGGGAGATAAATAAAGAAATTTAACATTACCATGCACGCAATTATCAAGTGCAATATCGATTTCTCTTTTATGCATTGCGGAAGTAATTGCAATGGCCTTTATACCTTTTTTTGTAAGATTTTCCACCTGATCTTTCATCAGTGCAATTAAAGGAGAAACAACGAGACAAATTCCATCCATTGCTAATCCGGGAACTTGGAAGCAAATAGATTTACCACCACCTGTCGGCAATAATGCAAGCGCGTCTGTTCCGTTCAAAACAGAATTAATAATTTCTTCCTGTGATGGGCGAAAGGAGCGATAGCCCCAATACTTTTCTAATATTTCGTGAATACCTGGCATTAGAACACGAATTTACGAAAATATTAGGCTTTTGTGCCAATTACTCATCTAATGAATCGTCTTAAGGAGTTGGCATTTAAGAGTGTTAAATCACCAACAGATAAATTAGAATGAATACTGAACAAACTTTTATAAACTCCAGATGGAAATTTTGCCTTTGTATTTTGGTTTCGGAGGAGGAGGATTTCTCCTGAATTCAATAAGCCACTCAACTGCTTTGGACTCAGACTTAAAGACTTTATAAGGAATTTGCGGTTTGTAGAATTTGAAATAGAAGTCGGCCATCAACTGATAAGCTAAATTTTCAACTATTATTGCAACAGCTAAAAATGGCTGCTCCGGTTCTATCAGAATACTGTATTCTTTTGCTTCTTTTGTGATCGTAACATAACTTTCGAAAGAAATCAAAATGGGATGGTTAACTCCCTTGGTAATTTCTTGCAAGGCTTTCCTTTCTTCAATTTTCTCTTTAACATCAATTATCTGTCCGTTCAGATATTTCAAATGAACGATTCCTTGAGTATCAAGACGAAAAAGCATACTGGAGAGCGATATTGTTTGCACAATATCTTCATTCTTTAAAGTCATTCTAATAAGTAAGAGTAGTTTGTTATTCTTTTATCCTTTACGAACGTAAAGGATTTTTTTCAAAAAAAACGATTTTGAGCCAAAAAATTAATCACAATTATTTGTTTGCAAATAGTTTCTCTAGGGCAAACATTTCATCTCTTAATCTTGCCGCTTCAGCAAAATCAAATTCTTTGGCCGCCACGTCCATGGCTTTACGCGTGCGATTGATCGCTTTCTGCAGTTCTTCTTTGCTCATATATTGAACAACGGGATCGGCTGCATAATTGATCTGCTCGTTCTCAACATATGGTCTGGCCAATTGTCCTTTTGAATCTACGATCACAGTTGTTTGTCCCATGATAGATGCTTTTGATTTATTTAAAGCGGTAGGTACGAGGTTATGTGCAAGGTTATAGGCGATTTGTTTTTGTCTTCTTCTTTCCGTTTCATCAATTGTCCGTTGCATCGATCCCGTAATTTTATCGGCATACATGATCACGCGTCCATTGATATTTCTTGCTGCTCTTCCTGCGGTTTGTGTTAATGCTCTGTCGGAACGAAGAAATCCTTCTTTATCGGCATCTAATATTGCAACCAGCGAAACTTCAGGAAGATCTAATCCTTCGCGAAGCAGGTTGATACCGATCAACACATCAAATTTGCCAAGACGCAGGTCTCTTAATATTTCAACCCGTTCCAGCGTATCCACTTCGGAGTGAATATAGCGGCAACGAATTCCGATATTCAGCATGTACTTCTGAAGCTCTTCAGCCATCCGTTTTGTTAATGTTGTAACAAGAATACGCTCATCCCTTTTTGCAACTTTATCAATTTCTTCAAGCAAATCATCAATCTGATTGATACTTGGGCGGACTTCAATGATTGGATCTAATAAGCCTGTAGGTCTGATAACCTGTTCTGCAACAATACCTTCTGATTTTTCTAATTCGTATTCTGCAGGAGTTGCACTCACATAAATGATCTGATTCAGCAGCGATTCGAATTCATCAAATTTAAGCGGGCGATTATCCATTGCGGCTGGGAGTCGGAAACCAAAATCAACCAGATTCACTTTCCGTGAACGGTCGCCACCATACATCGCACGAATCTGTGGAAGCGTAACATGACTTTCATCGATGACCATTAAAAAATCATCAGGAAAATAATCTAATAAACAGAAGGGACGTGATCCGGGAGAACGATTGTCAAAATAGCGGGAATAATTTTCTATTCCTGAGCAATATCCCAATTCACGCATCATTTCAAGGTCATAAGTCACACGATCTTCCAACCTCTTGGCTTCTAAATGTTTTCCTATTTCTTTAAAATAATCTACCTGTTTCACCATGTCATCCTGTATCTGATGAATGGCACTTTTTAAGGTATCCGGACTGGTTACAAAGATGTTTGCAGGATATATGGTAACATTGTCGAGTTTCTCAATACTTTTCCCTGTGCTTGTTTCAAAATATTCTATTTCTTCGATCTCATCTCCCCAAAAGGAAACACGGACAGAAAAATCGGCATATGCTAAATTGATATCGACAGTATCGCCCTTCACACGAAAGTTACCCCGAAGAAAATCTTCTGTAGTCCGTGAATACAAACTTTCCACCAAGCGGTGAAGGAATTTATTTCTTGAAATGACTTCGCCTTTTTTTATTGTAATAACATTACTTCTGAACTCAACTGGATTACCTATACCATAAATGCAGGAAACAGAAGAAACAACAATCACGTCACGCCTGCCGGAGAGCAGTGAGGAAGTTGTACTTAATCTTAATTTTTCAATTTCATCATTAATTGCAAGATCCTTTTCAATGTATGTATTCGTACTGGGAATAAAGGCTTCAGGCTGATAGTAGTCGTAATAACTTACAAAATATTCAACGGCATTGTTTGGGAAAAACTGTTTAAATTCTCCATACAACTGTGCCGCTAATGTTTTATTGTGACTCAAAATTAAAGTAGGTTTTCCCGTTTGCTGAATAACATTTGCAATTGAAAATGTTTTCCCGGAACCGGTAACCCCCAATAATGTTTGAGCAGGTAAATTCCCATTTATTCCATCTACAAGTTGTTTAATGGCAGATGGTTGATCGCCAGTTGGCTGAAAATCGGATGTAATTTTGAATTCCATGAGAATACAAAAATACATAATTATAAGGTCAAACAGAAGTTATGCCTTACGTAAAATCAATTTAGGCTGATCAACTTGCAGCTATATGTATTGTTACAAACACTGTCCACAGCTGTTTTTTGAGTGGTCATCAGATAGTTATCGCCATCTATTTATTCCAAATCCGCCAGGCTTCTTCTGCCTGATGCTGAAGCATAGAATAGCCGTTTACAATTGCTGCACCTTTCGCTTTTCCGCGTTTTAAAAATTCTGTTTCAGTAGGATTGTAAACCAAATCGTAAAGCAGGTGTGAGGAAGAAATAAATTGATAAGGAATGTCAGGGTAAGAATCAATATTAGGAAACATTCCGAGAGGCGTAGCGTTAATGATAAGTTTAAAAGCGTTCATCATATTTTCATTTACTTCATCGAAGGTAAATTGATTTTCGGCTGTTTTGTTTCTCGTAAGAAAACAACAATTTATGCCAATTTCTTTTAAAACGTGATGAACAGCTTTTGAAGCGCCACCGGTACCAAGAATCAAAGCACGTTCATGATGTGATTCCAAAAAAGGTTTGATGGATTGACGAAAGCCAAATGCATCTGTATTATAACCGGTAAGTTTTCCTTGACTGATCTTAATGCAATTTACGGCTCCGATTTTATTTGCAGTTTCATCTATCTCATATAAAAAAGGGAGCACGCTTTCTTTGTAAGGAATTGTAACACTCAAGCCTTTTAGTGAAGGATTGTCATTTATCAACTGAGGTAAAAGCTCAATTTGTTCGATTGGATAAGCGTTGTATTCGCAACCTGTAATATTTTCCTTTTCAAATTTTTCAGAAAAGTATTTTTTAGAAAAGGAGTGGGAGAGAGGATACCCAATCAAACCGTATGTATTTATCATATTTGTTTTAAATAAGATTGATTAAAAAATTGTTTTTTGAACCACAATTCAAAAGCAGGATCTAAGAACTCATAGATTCCGTTTATCTCATGGATCAAATCGTTGTTGATCAAAATGTTTTTATTCTTACTTACGTTTCTTGGTGTTCCAAGTTTATACTGTTGCATAACAGCCGTACTTGTAAATTTTGTTTCTTCTTTTGCAACCGCTTTAAGTAGATTCAATTGAGTTCCGCTGATGCTTTCCACTTCTTTTTGATAAAGGGGTGTGTTCGCTTGAATTAATTCTTTAAGAGCAGCATAAACTTCATTTTCTGTAGCTTTTTTACCCGTTTTATTCCATGTGTAATGAGACAATTGCTGCACATACCAGGAATGATCTTTCATTAATTCAGGGATTTTAGATGCAACTATTTCAGAGATCTGTTTTCCGGATGCTTCAAAACTATTTAAAATAAAAGAGTTCCATCTTTCGCGTTCAATTTTCGGAAGAAGCATAATGTCGCCAAAACGGTAAAAGGGCTTGCTGGGATTATTGAAGATCTCGCTCATCATATGCCGCTTACTACCGTATAAGCAATAAGTCACGTTCCTATGTCTTTGCCAGGATGCACGCATTTTTTTTTCAATATCAGAATAACCATTGAAGTTTGATAGATTTTGAAATTCATCCAGACAAATTATGAATTTCAGAGCTCTTTTTTTTGCAATAATTTCAGGAAGATCCAGTATTTCATTGCTGTATTTTTTGAGTTCTTTCCAATCGAAACTAAGACTGAAGTCGGATTGATCAAAACTCATACTGAACTTAGGGATCAGTTTTTTAAATACTTCTTTTCCGAGTGAGATCCATTCCTGCCATTTTGTAGAAGATGCCTTAAGTACTTCACGAGCATACAATTCTAAAAATTCTTCTTCGGAACTGACAGAAAATAAGTCAATAATGATTGTTTTGACTTTTTTTTCTTTCTTATTGATGTCATGTATTACTTTTTCTACTAAAGAGGATTTTCCCCATCGTCTGGGTGATATAATGGTTGTGTTTATTCCATAGATCAGATTACTCCGCAGCTTTTCCGCCTCTTTTTCCCTATTAGTAAAGGAATTAACACTAACAGTGGTTCCGTATATAAATGGTGAGTCTTTCATTTTTTTATACTAAACAGTATTATACCAAACGGTATTGTACCCAAAGGTATAAAATATTTAGGAAAAACAAATTTTTTATTGCTTTGTTTTGTTCATTTTTGCTTTGATGAGCTCAATACCGATTGGGAGAACCGACAAGCAAACAATACCCAAAGCTACCTTTTCAATATTCTCTCTGATCCAAGGAATTTCGCCAAGAAAATAACCTGCAAAAGTTAAACTGCCTATCCAGATTGCACCTCCAAGTATATCGAACGACAAAAACTTCTTATAATTCATTTCCGCAACACCAGCTACAAATGGCGCAAACGTTCGAACGATAGGAACAAAACGAGCCATAATAATTGTTTTAGGACCATATTTTTCAAAGAATGTATGCGTCTTTGAAAGGTATTCATCTTTAATGATCTTCTTACCTCTTAACTTAATCTGCAAAATCCGGAGTCCGATTTTTCTGCCAATCCAATAATTAACATTATCACCCAAAACGGCTGCTATAAATAGCAGAA
>JBILYL010000126.1:0-7267 GCA_044377775.1 Bacteroidia bacterium | reverse complement strand
CGGGCAAATAATCCGGCAGTGAACAACAATGAATCACCCGGAAGGAATGGCATGATCACCAATCCTGTTTCAATAAAAATAACAAGAAACAATATAATATAAACGATGTCGCTGTAATTTTGAAACAGCCACTCAAAGTCAAGATGTAAAATATGCTTAAATAGATCGATCATAATCAGTTCGTTTTATGTTAAAAAAATGCCGGATCAGATCCGGCTAATTAAAAAAATGAAAAATCAATAAAATTAATACTTTGTGATTGAAGGATCGATTTCGGTTGACCAAGCAATGATACCACCTTTTAAATTATACACATTTGTGAATCCATTCGCTTCTAATGCTTGACAAATTGCACCAGAACGGGCACCGCTCCTACAATGAATTATAACTTGTGTATCTTTCGAAATTCTATCTAAATTATCCATTATTTCGCCCATTGCAATATGTTCACCTCCAATATCGCAGATCTCCAGCTCATGCTCTTCACGTACATCGATCAATTGAAATTCAGCGTTACTATCCTTTAATTTTTTAAATTCTGCTACAGATATTTCTTTCATTAGTTTGTTGCTTAATTATTATTCATTTGATTGTTTCAAGTCTGCCGGCAAATGGCTGAAAAAAGTATCGCCACGTAAACCTAATCGTAAAGTTTCCAAGGGGATCACATCATCATAGGAAATGTTTCCAAGATTTACATCAGAACCCAAAAGTTTCAAAAACCACACTTGCTGTGTTTTGATGGGTGCTTCCCATAAAATACTGTCTTTATCTACTTTCGCTAAAATTTTATTTATTAAAAGCGTGTGAGCTGTTCCGTTAGCACGATAGATTCCAACATTACCACTTTCGCGTGCTTCAGCGATCACTTTCCATGAACCGGCTTGTAACTCCTTATTCATCATCGAGATCCACATAGCAGGATGAATAATTATTCCGGCTTCTTTAGACCCTACTTCAGAAAAAACAATGAAATTTTTGGATAAGGTACTGATGTATTCACATTTTTTATCATGTGCCATAACGATAGAACCATCAGAAACTTCAGCACAATTCAACTTTAATTTATCAAGTAATTTCTGGTAGTCATCAAACATATTACGAACGATAAAGGCTTCGAAAAGTGTGCCTCCAACGTAAACTTTCATACCTGCATCTTTGTACAATTTTATTTTTTCTTCCAGATTTGGAGTTACAAAAGATGTTCCGAATCCAAGTTTAACGATGTCAGTTAAATGACCACTGACAGCAAGAAAATCTTCTGCCTGACGAATACTTAATCCTTTATCCATCATCATTGTTAAGCCTTTACTTCGAGGCTTTTCTTCGCGAACCGGAATATGTGGGAGTGTGAAATTCATAAGCTATATTTATTTTTTATAAGATTCAATTAATTCCGTGATACTGCTATTTTCTTTTAATTGAGGCAAATACTCAAATAATTCACTATGTTTTTCATAGTTTAGTTTTAACGCATTTTGCAAAAAACTCAAGGCTTCCTGCTTTTGACCGATGCTCATTAAGCAAGCAGAAATGCGGTAATGTAACTCTGCATTCTGAGGATGATGTTTAATCCCTTCTGCAAGTATTTCTAAAGAACCGTTTTTGTTTTCTTGTTCAAAAAGTAAATTTGCGTAATCCAACCATATTTCAGCATTCTCGGGATCCAGCTCAATTACTTTTTTGAATGAAATCTCAGCATCTTCATAGAACTGCATCTTTTGCTGCATCTCACCGTAAATGTACCAGTATTCAGCATTGGTCGTTTCAATACTCAATGCTTTTTTTGCGAAGTGAAGCCCTTCACTTGTTTTGTTCTGTGAATCAAGGACAATGCCGATGCCGAGCCAAGCATCTGCAAGTTGAGGATTTAATTTAATTGCTTTGTTGTAATAGACCAGGGCATGATCAAAATCGTCTTTCTTTTCATAACACTCACCAATATAATAAAAGGTGATTGCATCAGGATCTTCAACTTTTAAGTTTTCTTTATACACTTCAATTGCTTCATCCAAGCGATTCAGATTTGCAAGGGAATTGGCTTTATTAAAATAAGCGGAAGCAAAATCGTCTTGGATTGCAATTGAAAAGTCATATGCGTCTATCGCCTTTTCGTACATGCCAACCTTATTGTAAGACACTCCTAAATTGAACCAAGCTGTAGAAGTATAGGGATGCATGTCAACAAAATCAGAATAGTATTTAATACTCTCTTCTGATTGACCGTTCAGTTCATAGCAAAAGGCCAATTCGTAAAGTGCGACTTCATTCTCCGGATTTTCTACCAACGCTTTTTTCAGATAAAAAATCGCATCATCAAACTTTGCCGTGTTCTCAAATTCAAATGCCATCGCTAAATAGATCTCATCAATCTCTTCAGCATTTTCAGCAGCCTTTTTAAAGTTTTCTATTGCCTGATCAGTAAGTCCCATCTGACTATAGATAGAGCCTTTTGTCATATACAACTCCGTGTTGGATGGCTCCATACTTTCTACATATGAAAGTATTTCCAACGCTTTTTGACTTTGGTTCGTAGCTGCGTAGATCTGAGCTTTTCTTAGAAGAAATACACTCGAAAAAGGATATTGTCCGATAGCAAAATCAATTGCAGACAATGCCCTTTTTGAATTGTTTTTTTCGAAATAATAATCAATTATTTCTTCCAGCTCTTCCGCATCAAAAAAATATTGTTTGTTATTGGCGATCATCTCTTCGAAACGATCTACCAATATTAAGACATACTGTGCACCTTTATTTTCGTTTCCGCCAAATTCTTCGCTACTCATCAATCAGAAATTTAGATTTTATACTAATAAACAACTCGAACACGCCTGTTGTTCTGAAAATTTAAGCGAATGTAGTAAAAAATGCTCGAAAATGAACTATAGTTTTGAACAGATAATGGTTGATTGTTTAGAATATTAATACAAAAATAAGAACGCAAAACCTTATATTTGTAAGCTAAATTCTTAAAACAAAGTAAGACAAACAATTGATATGACGCTAATTAAATCGATTTCGGGAATCAGGGGGACAATCGGGGGCAAACCAGGTGAAGGATTAAGTCCTGTTGATGTTGTGAAATTTACGGCCGCTTTTGCCACATTTATTGCAAAAAGCTCCAAAAATAGCCGGATTAAAATTGTAGTTGGACGTGACGCACGCATTTCCGGAGAAATGGTCAACAATCTGGTTTTGGGAACATTACAAGGCATGGGCGTGGATGTAGTTGATATTGGTTTATCAACTACACCGACTGTTGAAATTGCAGTTCCCGAAGAAAATGCTGACGGTGGAATCATTTTGACAGCAAGCCACAATCCGAAACAATGGAATGCCCTTAAACTGTTAAATGCCAAAGGTGAGTTTATAAATGAGACTGATGGAGCAGAAGTGCTTGAAATAGCTGATGGGGAAAAGTATACGTTTGTAGATGTTAATTTACTCGGGAAAGTAACCAAGGATGATTCTTACTTCAAAAAACACATCGATAAAATCCTCGCACTTTCATTAGTTGATGTTGATGCGATAAAAAAGGCAGACTTTAAAGTAGTGATCGATTGTGTCAATTCAACAGGCGGAATTGTACTTCCTCAATTATTGAATGCCTTAGGTGTAGATAAAATAGTAGAGCTATACTGCGATCCGACAGGGGAATTTCCTCACAACCCGGAACCTTTACCTGAGAACTTAAGAGATATTGCAAAGGTTGTAAAAAAAGAGGGTGCTGACCTTGGAATTGTAGTTGATCCTGACGTTGACCGCCTAGCTTTAGTATGTGAAGATGGTGAAATGTTTGGGGAAGAATACACACTGGTTGCATGCGCTGAATATGTATTAAATAAAAGAAGTCCATCGGAAAAAGCTTCCGGTAAAAAAGGAAATACAGTTTCCAATTTATCTTCTACCCGTGCATTACGTGATGTAACCGAAAAACATAATGGAAAATATAGCGCTTCAGCTGTTGGTGAAGTGAATGTTGTAAACAGGATGAAAGAGACTGATGCAATCATCGGAGGTGAAGGTAACGGAGGAATCATTCTTCCTGAATTGCATTACGGAAGGGACGCCTTAGTTGGTATTGCATTGTTTTTATCACATTTAGCTAAATATGGAAAAACGTGTTCGATGCTGCGTTCTACCTATCCTGATTATCACATTTCAAAGAATAAAATTGAACTCACGCCTGAAATAAATGTGGATGCTATTCTTGAAAATATTCGTGAAAAATACAAGAAACAACCCATCAATTTGATAGATGGAGTTAAAATTGAATTCGATAAAGAATGGGTGCATTTAAGAAGATCGAATACGGAAGCAATTATTCGTATTTATTCGGAAAGTGAAAGTGAAACAACTGCCGATAATCTTGCAAAAAAAATAATGGCAGATATCCGTGAATTCATAAAAATGCAGCAAATTTCAATTTAATGGTTCAACTATAAATTGTTAACATTGCAGACACTGAATTAATCAACAAATTTAAAAACGTAGTCAATGAAAATATATTTTGATAATGCAGCCACAACAGCCTTAGATAAAGAGGTATTAGATGCAATGATGCCTTTTATGACCGAACATTACGGGAATCCTTCTTCTATCCATTCTTTCGGTAGAAAAACCCGTGCAGCAATTGAAGGGTCAAGGAAAATTATTGCAAAATCACTCAATGTTTCACCTTCCGAAATACTTTTTACTTCCGGTGGAACTGAAGCCGATAATATGGCAATCCGTTGCAGTATTCACGATTTGGGAATAAAACACGCAATTACAAGTAAGATTGAGCATCATGCAGTGTTGCACACGCTGGAAACCCTGGAACACGAAGGACTGATAAAACTGAGTTTTGTAAATACAACACATGAAGGACATATTGACATCAATCACCTCGACCAATTGCTAAGTGAAAATGAAAGAACATTCGTATCGTTGATGCATGCGAATAATGAAATTGGTAATTTGATTTCACTTGAAAAGGTTGGAGAGATCTGTTCTAAATACAATGCAATTTTTCATTCAGATACTGTTCAGACAATGGGTCACTATGCAATGGATCTGCAAAAGATAAATGTTCACTTTATTACTTGCGCTGCCCATAAATTCCATGGCCCCAAAGGCGTAGGTTTTTTATATATTAACAGTAAAATAAAAATCACGCCTTTGATTTATGGCGGTTCACAAGAACGAAACATGCGTGGGGGCACCGAAAACCTTTACGGGATAATTGGTTTGGGGAAGGCGATGGAAATTGCGATGCGTGATCTGACAGAACATCAGAATCACATTACTGAAGTTAAAAATTATATGGTGGAACAATTAAAAGCTTCCATTCCTGGTATTGAGTTCAATGGATCTTGTCAGAAAGATTGTCTTTATACTGTTTTAAATGTTCGTTTGCCACATACCGACAAAGCAGAAATGTTATTGTTTGATCTTGACATTAAAGGAATTGCTGCTTCAGGAGGAAGTGCTTGCACATCAGGAAGCGATGTTGGGTCCCATGTTTTAAGAGGAATAGGAGCAGACGTAACCCGTCCATCTGTGCGATTTTCTTTTTGCAAATACAATACAAAGGCAGAAGTGGATGTTGCTGTAAATGCTTTGAAGGAAATTTTCGGTGTAAAAGTCCCTGTAACGAATTAGAATATTTTCTTTTATAAAAGAATGAAACGCCTGTAAATAATATCTACAGGCGTTTTTTATGCTTGAGCAATTTGTTCGAATTCCATTTCAAAACAGGTTCCATTGTCAACGGAGAAGGAACATTTACCATCTAATTGATCGCAAAGTGAATGAATAACAACCATACCCAATGAATCGCTTTGTTCGTATCCTTCCTTTAAGCCAACACCATTATCTTTTACTTTTAGTATTACCTTTTCATTTTTCGTATAAAAAACAACATCAATAACACCATTATTCCTGCCTTCAAATGCATGTTTATAGCAGTTTGTCAGCAATTCATTCAGAATCAGTCCGCATGGAATTGCAGTGTTCACATTCAACGTAACATTTATTATGGATGTATTTACTGTAATATTATTTGTCAGAGTCGGATAGGAGTATTGTATTTCATCGATCAATTCTTTTGTATATTTAGAGAAATCGATCTCAGATAAATTTTCGCTTTTATACAAACTATCATGTATCAAAGCCATTGATTTTACTCTGTTTTTACTGTCTGTTAAAATGGCTTTCGCTTCTTCATTTTCAATTGACCCTAACTGCAAGTTAAACAAACTTGCAATAATGGCAAGGTTGTTTTTTACACGATGATGGATCTCTGCCAATAAAATATCCTTTTCAGTTAGTGCCGCTTTAATAGCAAGTTCAGTCGCTTTCCGTTCATTGATACGTTGCTCAAAAATCTTGCTCTCTTTAATATTATTGGAGATCGTCAGGTACATAAAAAAACCAATTGAAGCAACACTAAATGTGAGGTTAAAAACGAACATGATGTTTTTGTCTTCGTCTGTTAAGTATTCGCTGGCAAACAATGAATGTTTTGTAAAAGCATTCAGCAAAAGGAGAGACAAAGGCAATAAAAAATGGAACAACATCAGAAATTTTTCCCTAAAGTCGAATACAAATGCGATAGCAAGAATCAAAGGGAAATGATATAAGTAAGCACCGGAGATTATACCAGAATAAGAATCAAAATAAAAAATAGCAATAGTGCACGTTATTAAAAGAAAAGAGGTTGTACGTTTATGAATCCCATTCTTGTTTAAAATAAAAACAGCAAGGCAGGTAAGGGCAAATAATTCGATGAGTATTGCGGAAAAAGTATCACCAAGAACCAAATTATTAATACCGCTAAAAAAGAAAACGCACAAGGCAACAAATCCAAATTGATTTGTTAGCCGAATTCTTTTTATCAGTTTATCATCATAATCGGGGCGAATACCCAGCTCCGAAATCAGTCTCCAAAATGCCATAATTGTATTTTTTCAAAGTATAAACTTAACAAAATTTATTTCAAATGTTCCGTTTATTTATTGTTAACTTAGCGATTCAATTTTAGTGTTGATTTTAAAATAAACAATCCGAACAGTGCAAATTACATTTTTAGGAACAGGTACTTCACAAGGGATCCCTATTATTGCGTGTCCTTGTAACGTCTGCCAATCAACAGATTCCAAGGACAAACGTTTACGCACCTCTGTTTTGATAGAAATAAACGGAAAGACCTTTGTTATAGATACCGGTCCAGATTTTCGCCAGCAAATGCTGCGTGCGAATGTTAAAAACATGGACGCAGTTATTT
>JBILYL010000250.1:0-4567 GCA_044377775.1 Bacteroidia bacterium | reverse complement strand
CATGAAACTAAACACGTTTTTATTTGCTCTTGGAATTTTATTTTCCACTGCAATGAATGCTCAGGAGGCACCTAATACTACGGATGCATCCGGTAAAAAACAAGGTCATTGGATTAAGTTCGATGACAACCATAAAAAGATATATGATGGTAATTTTGTGAACAATATTCCTGTTGGAACATTTACTTATTTTTATGATACCGGTATTCCCTGGTCAATTTCCGTTTTTTCTCAAAACGGAAAAGTTGCACGCACAAAAATGTTTGATGCCGGTGGTAAACTTGTAGGAGAAGGGAAATATGTGAATGAGAAAAAGGATAGTCTTTGGAAGTTTTATAATCAGGATGGTAAATTACTTTCTGATGAAACATATATCAATGGCGTAAAGAATGGTGTTGTAAAAGTATATTATCCATCAGGACAGGTTTCTGAAGAGAAAACATGGAAAAGTGATCAGTTAAATGGGCCTTGTAAAAAATATTTTGAATCCGGACAGATCAAATATTCAGGAAATTATGTGAATAATAAAGTAGAAGGGAAGGTTGTTTATTACCACTCTTCAGGTAAAGTTGATGCGGAAGGGATGTATGTAAACGACTTGAAAAATGGTCCATGGAAATACAATAAGGAAGATGGAACGATCATCCGTACCGACACCTATGTAAATGGTAAAATGATTGATAGTACCGATAAGAATAAGAACAGAGACGTGATCACGAAAGAGCAACAAGAAGAAGAAAAAAGAAAATCACAACAATTTGAAATAAAAGATCCATTCCAGGATAATTATCGGGGAGAATAATAATGAGTAAAAAAGGGAAAGTATTATTGGCAATGAGCGGTGGAATTGATAGTTCTATCGCTGCTTTGTTATTGCATGAAGAAGGTTATGATGTAGTTGGTATCACCATGAAAACATGGGATTATGCTTCATCGGGTGGTTCAAGTAAAGAAACAGGCTGTTGTAGTCTGGATTCGATAAATGATGCACGGATGTTGGCTGTGAACCTTGGATTTCCTCATTTTATTTTAGATATCCGTCAGGAATTCGGAAACTATATTATCGATAATTTTGTTGAGGAATACATTGCTGGCCGTACACCCAACCCTTGTGTTTTGTGTAATACACATATAAAATGGGAAGCGCTTTTAAAACGTGCAGATATGCTGGAATGCGATTTTATTGCAACCGGACATTACGCTCGTATCCGTGAAGAGAACAATCGTTTTATTGTTTCAAGAGGACTGGATACCAATAAAGATCAGTCATATGTGCTTTGGGGATTAACGCAGGAGAGTTTAAAACGTACACTTTTTCCTCTGCAGAACTTCCGAAAATCGGAGATCAAACAAATGGCAATTGATAACGGTTATGTTGATCTGGCAACTAAAAGCGAGAGCTACGAAATATGTTTTGTACCTGATAACGATTACCGAGGTTTTTTAAAACGTAAAGTGGATGGACTGGAAGAGCGTGTTGCCGGTGGCGATTTTGTTGACCGGACCGGACGTGTATTGGGAAAACATAAAGGGTATCCTTTCTATACTATCGGACAACGTAAAGGTTTGGAAATTGCTGTTGGTGAGCCATTGCACGTTTTAGAGATCGTTCCGGAAACGAATACGGTTGTGCTTGGAACCAAAGAGGATCTGGAACAGCAACAAATGATCGTTGGGAAATATAACCTGATCAAGTATGCTAGCATTCCTGATAACGCAGAGTTTTTAACGAAGATCCGTTATAAAGATGCCGGCTCTATGGCAAGCGTTTCGCAGTTGGATGATAAATTAAATGTTCTGTTTCATAGTCCTGTTTCTGCTGTGGCACCCGGACAATCAGCTGTGTTTTATGAAGGTGAAGATCTTGTGGGAGGTGGGATAATCGAACGCCAGAAACCAATATTGTTATAGAGTTTGCTAAAAGCTAATATGGTTTTTAAACACATAGAAACATAGTTTTTATATATTGGTTCATTACCTATTCCTTTCCAAAACTCTCGATTTTATAGAAAAATAAATTTTTAATATAGAGTTAGTGGCAGCGACTATCTCTAGGTGTTTGAAGCTTGCTTCACCTATGCAATAGGGTGTCCAGAGAAAAGTGTGTTAGATGATTATGCTGCTTTTGATTTTATTGAAATGACGTTTAGTAGAATAAATTCTATGTATCTATGTGTTAAATCCTTCCCAATGGGTGTCAAATCATAATATTTCCTTTTCCCAACTATAATTCTTAACTTAGCTGATGTTTATTAAAGTTGTTTTATGAAGCCTATCAGTTGTTTCCTTTTTATCTCATTGATCCTGTTGACAGGTGTTTCTTCTTGTAAAAAAGATATAGAATCAGCTCCTGATATGGGCTATAATTATTTTCCTGTACAGGTCGGAAAATATGTGGTATATACGGTTGATTCTTTCTATTACAATGATTTCACTTTCAATATTGATACCTTTAAGTTTCAGCTCAAAGAAAAAATTCAATCGACCTATCCTGATAATCAAAACCGTACAACATTGCGCCTCGAACGTTATATTCGAAATTACGACCCAATGGTTCCGTATACCGCTTTGCCATGGATATTAAGAGATGTTTGGGCCGCCAACAGAACCGCGACCACTGCAGAAAAGATAGAGGAAAATGTACGTTATGTTAAGCTTGCATTTGCAGTGAAGGAAGGCCAGCGTTGGGATGGAAACGCGCAGAATGTTAATGGCGCTTTAAACTATTCCTATGGCTTTTTTAATCAGCCAAGAACCATTGCCGGTGTTTACTTTGATTCGGTATTGCAGGTAAATCAGTTGATCGATGAGGATCTGATTTCTAAAAAATATTTTGTTGAACGATACGCCAAGCGGTATGGTCTGATCTCCAAAAGTGTTATAGACATTGAATCACAACCGAATCCTGATTGGTCAAATGCAATTTTATTTCCTTTTGGTAACGACTCTTTATTTTTGTTTTATGAAAAACCAATTATGCAACGTGTTACGTCTGGCTTTCAATATTCTTACATTTATAATTCATCCGGAATAGAATAATAATTATGAAAAAAAATAGTTCTCTCTTTTCTCTTTTGTTGCTAATGCAATTTACGTTCGCTCAATCTGCTAAGATTTATTTGGTTGTTTTTAAAGACAAAAAAAATTCTCCTTATTCTGTTTCTCAACCTGAAAATTTTCTTTCAGTTAAAGCAATTGAACGCAGACAAAAACAACACATTGAAATAAATGAAAGCGATCTTCCTGTTAATCCTTCTTATGTTAATGTTATTCATTCATTAGGCGTAACAATTTTAAATCAGACGAAATGGATGAATGCGATCTCTGTTTCCATTTCGGATGAACAACTTCTTTCGGAAATCAAAAAATTATCCTTCGTTAAAGAAGTTAAATTAACAGCTGATCCTGCATCTCCGAAAATTCATTCAACAAAGTTCGATCAGGCGAATACAACAAAGGCTGCTTCAACAGGATCGCCTTCTGAAAAAGCAATGACAACTTCACTAAACTATGGTCCTTCATTTTTTCAGGCCAATCAGATCGGCATGGATTGTATGCACGATAAAGGATATATGGGACAAGGAATGACCATTGCTGTGCTCGATGCAGGTTTTTACAAAGCAGATTCGCTTCCTGCTTTCGATAGTTTATGGATCAATAATCAGATCTTAGGTTGCCGCGATTTTGTTACCGGGGACACACTTGTATTTGAAGACTATCCCCATGGAATGAACGTGCTTTCATGCATGGGAGGAAATTTACCCGGACAATTAGTTGGTACTGCACCCGAATCAAAATTTTGGTTGCTGCGCACAGAAGATGCATATACAGAAACAATACAAGAAGAAATAAATTGGTTGGTAGGAGCGGAGTTTGCTGATAGTGTTGGTGCCGATGTGATCAACTCTTCTCTTGGCTATAATAAATTTGACGGTGGTATCGGTGATCATTTTTATTCGGATATGGATGGAAATACTACGATCATTTCTAATGCAGCTGATTGGGCTGTAGGTAAAGGAATTTTTGTGACAACAAGTGCTGGAAATGCAGGTGGTCCTCCTTGGTTTAAGATCACCGCCCCAGCGGATGCGGATAGTGTTTTAACGGTTGGTGCCGTTGATTCGGCCGGAAATATTGCCGGTTTCAGTTCACGCGGACCAACATTTGATGGTAGAATAAAACCAAATACTTGTGCGCGTGGTGTTCAAGCCGTTATCGCGGCCAATTGGGGCGGAATAACTACCGCAGGAGGAACATCTTTTTCATCTCCGATCACTGCTGGTGCTGTGGCGTGTTTGTGGCAGGCGAATCCAAGCGCAACAATATTAGAACTGATCTATTCCATTCAATTAAGCGCAACTCAGGCTTCCACTCCCGATTCTATTCAGGGATTCGGAATTCCAAATTTTTGTAAAGCAGATTCTATTCTCGGTTTTGTTTTAGGAATAAATGATCTTGCTTCTTCCCAAAATGTATTATCTGTTTATCCGAACCCTTTCACTTCCGAATTTGTGATTGATTTTTATGCTGAAAAAAAAGAGAT
This sequence comes from Bacteroidia bacterium, assembly GCA_044377775.1. Lineage (GTDB taxonomy): Bacteria > Bacteroidota > Bacteroidia > 2-12-FULL-35-15 > 2-12-FULL-35-15 > 2-12-FULL-35-15. Next base: position 24 of record JBILYL010000250.1, on the reverse strand, counting down.
CATCCATGTTGAGCTGTATGATGT
>JBILYL010000247.1:0-4630 GCA_044377775.1 Bacteroidia bacterium | reverse complement strand
ATAAAGAAATGATCCTTGCTGCTGACCATGTAATTGATATAGGTCCTGCAGCCGGAATTCACGGAGGTAAAATAATTGCACAAGGAACGCCAAAAGAAATTTTAAAATTCCACACCCTTACTTCAGACTATATCAATGGTATTAAAGAAATTTCGATTCCAAAAGAATATAGAAAAGGAAATGGCAAATCACTTATTTTAAAAGGAGCAAAAGGAAATAACTTGAAAGATGTTTCGGTAGAATTTCCTCTCGGAAAATTAATATGTGTAACTGGTGTTTCCGGAAGTGGAAAATCAACACTGATAAATGAAACCCTTTATCCAATATTAAACAAACATTTTTATCGTTCTGAAAAAAAACCAATGCCTTACAAATCAATAACAGGATTGGAACACATCGATAAAGTAATTGATATCGACCAATCCCCTATTGGAAGGACACCGAGGAGTAATCCGGCAACATATACAAATGTATTTTCTGACATAAGAACTTTGTTTGCAGAAATCCCTGAATCAAAGATCCGTGGATATAAGCCCGGAAGGTTTTCTTTCAATGTAAAAGGAGGCCGATGTGAAACCTGTCAGGGAGCCGGTTTAAGAACGATCGAGATGAATTTCCTTCCTGATGTTTATGTAAATTGTGAAACATGCAATGGTAAAAGATACAACAAAGAGACATTAGAAATTCGGTTTAAAGGAAAATCAATCAGCGATGTCCTGAACATGACAATCGAAAATGCCGTTGATTTTTTTACAAGCATTCCGTCTATTATTCAAAAAATAAGAACCTTAAAAGACGTTGGTTTAGGATACATTACGCTAGGACAACAAAGCACAACACTTTCTGGAGGCGAAGCCCAACGCGTTAAGCTGGCAACTGAACTTTCAAAAAGAGATACCGGAAATACATTTTACATTTTAGATGAACCGACAACAGGTCTGCATTTCGAAGACATCCGAATTTTATTGGAAGTATTAAACAAATTGGTTGATAATGGAAATTCCGTATTGGTTATTGAACATAATATGGATATAATAAAGGTAGCTGACCATATTATTGATCTTGGAATTGAAGGTGGAAATGCCGGGGGCGAAATTTTATGCCAGGGAACACCAAAAGAAATTATTAAAAACAAAACAAGCTATACCGCACAATTTTTAAAAGAAGAATACCGTTAAAAACTAAATAGAGTTTATAAAAATATTAAAAAAACAACTGGATCTAAAGAATGACGAATCAGGAAGAAGATAAAATAAGAAAAGCATTTGCTGCAAAAGACTGGAACGATATAAAAGCATCTGACTCATGGCAAATATTTAAAATCATGAGCGAATTCGTTGAAGGATTTGAAAAAATGAGTCGCATTGGACCTTGTGTTTCGATCTTTGGTTCTGCAAGAACAAAGGAAACAAACCCTTACTACAAACTGGCTGAAGAAATTGCATTTAAATTAACCCGAGAAGGTTATGGAATAATCAGTGGCGGAGGTCCCGGAATAATGGAAGCCGCAAATAAAGGAGCGAAAAATGGCGGTGGAAAATCTGTTGGCTTAAACATCGTTTTGCCATTTGAGCAAAGCTCAAATGCTTTTGTTGACAATGATAAAAATATAAACTTTGATTATTTTTTCGTTCGCAAAACAATTTTCTTAAAATATTCTCAGGGATTTGTTGCAATGCCGGGAGGCTTTGGCACGCTTGACGAATTATTTGAAGCCATCACGTTGATCCAAACAAATAAGGTAGCCCACTTCCCTATTGTTTTGGTTGGAAGAAACTATTGGGAAGGTTTATTAACCTGGGTAAAGCAAACAATGCTTCACGAAGAGCACAATATCAGCGAAAAAGACCTCCAACTATTTAAAATAGTTGATACTTCAGATGAGGCAGTTGAGATCATCAATGAATTCTATTCGAAATACTTATTGAAGCCAAATTTTTAATGAATGAAATGTCTTGTTTATTCATTATTACTACTTGGATTCTTTTCAACTACTGAGGCTCAAACGGGATTAGGAGTTTATCATGATTACATGAATAATTTTCATGTTTTCGACAATGGGATTGAGCGCCAAATTGAAAGTAATCCGGTTTCTGACATTAAGATAGGAAACGATTATATCGCATACACCGACTCCAAGAACAGCTTTGTTTCCTATTATAAGGGCCAAACATCGGTCCTGGAGGAAAACTTTCCCAATAAAGTTGTTGCGACTCCGAATGCCCTTGTCTATCAGATGCAACAAAGACTGATGATCTGTGAGAAAGGAGAGAAAAAAATGCTTTCTAGAAATTCTGACAAATTTGCTACCGGTGATTCCATCATTATTTGGCAAGCCTTGCCAAGTTTGAATTACATGTCCTATGAGAACGGAGAAATTAAAACTATTATTTATGCTGTAAACTCAAATGTAATTAATGATTACAAAGTAGGTAACAACATCATGGCCTTTACAGATATGGATTTTAATCTGAAAATATATTTCAAAGGAAAAACGTATGACACTGAAGGCGTAAGGATTAATAGTTATGAATGCGGGCATAATATTGTCGCATTCATAGATGAATACAAAAACACATTTAATGTCTTTTATAACGGTGAATTAATAGTGATCAGTAAAGAAATCATTCAAGATTTCAAGGTTTCAAACGATATGGTTGCATTCGTTGATGCAAAGGAAAACTTTTGCATTTTTTATGAAGGTGCAATCACAAAAATTGATTCAAGAAAGCCGGATTATTATTTTGCGAAAGGAAACATACTTTATTATGCTTTCGACTCAGAATTAAAATTCATTTATAATGGTGAGATATACTCAGAACCACTTATTGAGCAAAAAAATATACTTACAGGAAACAACTCCCTTCTTTATTTCAGCAACATCAACCGGCCAAAATATTTTCACAAAGGAACAATTTTTGATAACTTCTATGTACAAAAGCCTTATACGATGAATTTAAACCAAGATCTACCTGTTTTCAGGTACAACAATACGATCGGTTTTTTATTCAATGGAAAAATTTATGAATTCAATACCCGCTCAAACAATTAATAGTCTTACCAACAATTGTTATTTAAACTCAATTGTTAATAACCCGAAACTTTTAACAAGTACAAAAAGAGAACAAACTGGAGAAAACACCCGTTTTCAGAAACTCTTCAAGGCACCCCACATTCGATTTTCGTTCAGCAAAAAAAAACAAGAAAAATACGGTTATTAACAAAGACTTGTTTGTAATTACAATTCATCTTATATAAAATACAGAGTAAACTATAATAGTTTTGTTGAGATCATATATATTTTTTTGAAAAAAAAGTATCCTAAACATTAATTTTTAGTAAAAAAAGCTTTGGTATTTATTACTAAACAAACCAATATGAAAAACAGAAGTTTATTAGTAGCTGTGTTATTTTTTTCGGCAACAAGCAGCGCTTGTGCTCAAAAAACAGCAAAAGCAAAACAACTACCTTCTGTGGCTATTGGCGCTGGAATACTATCATTTAATGGTGACATCGGGAATGGTGTCAACTTAAGTTCTTTCAGCAGAATAAGAGCGGGTTATAATCTCACAATAGAGCAACGTATAGGGAAATATTTAGGTATATCCTTAAATGGTGTTTATGGAAAACTGTCTGACAGCGAAAGAACAAAAGATAGAAATCTAAATTTCGAATCAGTAATAATGCAAGGTGATTTGAACCTTGTTTTACACTTTGACAATGACTTGATCTTTAGCAGAACAAGTATTTTTGCACCTTATTTATTTGCGGGAATAGGTTATTTAAAATTTGATCCTCATGCTGACCTTACTGACAAAAACAACATTAAATATAATTACTGGAGTGATGGAACAATACACGATATAGCGGAATCAGATCCGATGGCATCAACATCTACTCTTATTCAAAGAGACTATACTTACGAAACTCAATTAGTAGATTCAGTTACTACCTACGAAAGAGGAACACTTGCTATTCCAATTGGTGGAGGTTTTAATTTAAAACTTCTGCACAACCTCTCTGTTAACATTGGTGCAACATACTATTTAAGTCTTTCAGACTGGATAGACAATTTTAAAGATGGCAAAAATGACAAATACATTTTCGCGAATGTTTCTGTTCAATATAATTTCGGAAAAGAAAAAGACGATAGTGACCCTATCTATAATAACGTGGATTTTTCAGCATTGGATAAATTGGACAATGACGGTGACGGGGTGAATGATAGTGACGACAGGTGCCCGGGAACGCCCAAAGGTGTTAAGGTAAATGGCAGAGGCTGCCCTGACGACAATGATGAGGATGGTGTTCCTGACTACAAAGACAAAGAATTAATGACAAAAAAAGATGCATTAGTTGATGAAAGAGGTATTACAATCACCGATAAAATGATCGCAGACAGACAGAATCAATTTGATTCCCTTGCAACAGAAAGAAGCGAACTTTTTAACGAAAATCCTAGTTTGTCCTACCTAAAAGATATAGAAGCGAAATCAACTGAAGCAAGAAAATCAAATCCAACAGCAGCAAGTACAATACCATATGCACTAAGACCAGCTGATCGGAACAATGATGGCTTTATTTCAGCTGATGAAATTGCTTCGGCAATTGATATGTTTTTTGAAGGGGA
>JBILYL010000245.1:0-4646 GCA_044377775.1 Bacteroidia bacterium | reverse complement strand
AAGTCATAACAGCTTCCTCAGTCGGGACAATGATTGAGTGGTACGACTTTTATATTTTCGGAAGTTTAGCGCCAATCATTGCCACACAATTTTTTCCGAAAGAAAATCCTACTGCCGCTTTTTTGGCAACGTTGGCAGCTTTCGGAGTCGGATTTGTGATTCGCCCATTTGGAGCAATTGTATTTGGTAGATTGGGAGATCTCGTTGGACGGAAATATACTTTTTTATTAACGCTGCTCATAATGGGTGGTGCAACATTTGCGATCGGACTAATCCCCAATTATGAAACAATAGGAATTCTTGCTCCTGTACTTGTATTTGTTTTAAGAGCTTTACAAGGACTCGCTCTAGGTGGTGAATATGGTGGAGCCGCGATTTATGTGGCAGAGCATGCTCCGGAAGGAAAAAAAGGATATTATACCAGTTTCATACAAACTACAGCCACATTCGGTTTATTTATTTCTCTTGTAGTAATCCTTACTTGTAAATCGTTAATGAGTGCTGATGATTTTAATATTTGGGGTTGGAGAATCCCGTTTTTGGTTTCTATTTTCCTTGTGATCGTTTCGTATTACATCCGGACAAAAATGGAAGAGTCGCCTGTTTTTAAAGAATTGAAAGCGCAGGGTAAAACGTCAAAAAATCCATTGAAAGAAAGTTTTGGTAAATGGCCGAATCTTAAATTAGTGTTGATCGCTTTGTTTGGTGTTGCTGCAGGGCAAGGAGTTGTATGGTATACCGGACAGTTTTATGCGATGAATTTTTGTATTAAAAATTTAAATATCGATGCTGCACAAATTCAATGGATGCTTATTCCTGTCTTGCTGATCGGGACACCCTTGTTCATTGTTTTTGCAAAATTGTCGGATCGGTTCGGTCGAAAATGGATCATGCTTTCGGGGATGGCAATTGCAGCATGTAGTTATATGTCCCTATATAAAGGGATGGCAGCGCAAGCGGATTGGAAATCGTGGGAGCAGAGTCCAACTGTTTCGCTAATTTCTGAACTAAAAACAGATCATAAAACGCAAATTTCAATTGTTACGAATCGTTATCAATATACAAATGGCGGATCGAGAATTGAAAAGACAGAACAGTCGTTAAAGCCTGAAGACAAAAATAAAATTGTTAAAACAACAAATACAATACATCTTCCACAGAGAAATATTTTCATGATCGGATTGTTTATTTTCATACAACTTGTTTTCGTATGCATGGCCTATGGGCCTATCGCAGCTTTTTTAGTTGAACTATTTCCTCCCGAAATCAGGTACACATCCCTTTCACTTCCTTATCATATTGGAAATGGGGTATTCGGTGGACTAACACCTCTTATTGCTGAGTCGCTGGTTGTGAGCACCGGTAATATATTTTCAGGATTATGGTATCCCATTATTGTTGCCGGAGCAACAGCTGTGTTGGGTGTTTTTTTAATTAAAGAGAAGAAACGTTAATTCGTTCCGTTCTTTATTTTACAAGACAAATTTTCTGACATATCAGTGATGATCTTTTCATTCATTTTCAAACGTAAAAGAAAAATCTAATTTTTAATAAATTTTTGTGTCAGAATTTCTTTGTTAGAAGATGTTACTTTCAAAAAGTAAATACCATTTGACAATGGTGAAGTAGAAAAACTGAAATTGTTTTTTCCCGCTTTTACCTTTTCTCTTAACAATACTTTTACCATTTTGCCAGTGAGGTCGTAGATTTCAAATTGTAGATATTCTGTTTTTTCTAATGACAAAGTTACATTCATTAAATCAGCTGTAGGATTTGGAAATAACATCATTTCATTTATTGAACTGATTATCGGTTGCTCATTGATTCCGGCTAATGACGTTAATGAAAGTTCACCAATCCAGGTTGTGTTTTTTCTTGATGCATTCGCCCACAAACCATTTACCCAAACTATTCCCGGCTCATTATATTTTCGCTGTGAACCCGAATAGTCTCCCCAGCGTTCGTTTCCGGATAAGATGCTCAGGTAGTTTAATCCTGATTTTACGATAGTAAATGGAGAATATGATCCAAGACCATCGGTAGTAAGTGCAGAAACTCCAGGGAAAACAGTGAGTGCAGTATGATCGAAACTGATGATGGCAGTTTGATCAGTAGTTCCCATCCCTGCATATGAGATGTTAGGGTAGCCAATTTCAAGCAATGTGTCTGAAATGATTTTCGATATTATGAATGGTGACGTACTGACATCATTGATGATTCCATGAAATACAGCCGCATTTCCCGTTGCTGTATCCAAACAATTATGTACATATTGTATTTTGTCATTCTCAATAAATGCGCCCAAGATCCTTGAGTCGTTGGTTTCTAAAAGTTGAATTCCTGCTCCTGGCTGTGCCGCTTGCGGAGGCATAAAGTATGAAACCGGTGAGATAAGAGGAGTCACTGTAATCGTTTGTCCGGGTGCGCCAATTGTATCATTTATATGTACCAAAAATACTGTGTCATTTTGCGCATCCAGATTTCTGTTGGAAAGAAAATTCATATCTGGTCCGTAGGTATCGATACCACCTTTAACCGGACAAAGATTTCGAACGGGTTTGCCAACGCAGGAAATGTTATTGTGAACCATTGCTTGAATCGGAAGACCTGTGTAGCCGCTGAATTTGTTGACCTGCCAGATCACTGTTTCATTGAATCCTGTTTGCCAGCTCGAATCGGGATAAAGCAAATTGCCTGTTATGAAAACTTCCTGATCGGTCATTGCCATCATTGGATAGTCGGTCCAAAGTCCATTATTAAATGGGTTTCCGGGTAATTCATATAAGTTCCAAGATCCATTCGGATCGTTTGATGTAGAAAAGGCAACGGTAATACTACTGGTTGTGTCCGTAAATCCATTTAAAAAAACCAAGATGAATTTATCCTGAACAGGATCGTAAATAACTTTCGGATCGTATTTCGTGTTTGGATTTGCAAGGGCGGACGCAAAAGAAGAAAGGGAAATATAGCCCAGCGTGGAAGCAGAATCCAGATCATATTTGAAAACAGTAGAATTTTGTACTGATACAATTTTATTACCGTTTGAAATGGCTATATCATTGTCGTTCGGAGTACTGCTGTTATATACGTTTCCCTGTAGATTTCTTGCTAGGAAAGGAGCCGGAATGGCAACCGGAATTTTGGAAACTGCGTTAGTATTTTTCTTCGGATATACTTTTGAAAGACTATCTTTAATAGAATTTATTTTTTGTTTTTCGCTTTTACCATTAGGTTGTGGCATTTCAATGTTTTGAATAACCGGATTCCAATCTTCAGTAATATCTGAAACGTTTATTGTAGCACCCTTTGGAATGATAAATTTTTTGTTTGTTGATTTCGTTTGAGAAAACACAGAAGTGTAAAGTAGAATGAACAAAAAAAGTGTTGAAGATCTAAATAGTTTCATTGCAAAGGGTTTTGTGAATATCAAATTTAATTAAAAAGGAAGGAATATGAAAGTTTTTAATTGTTGCTTTCAATTCGCTGAAATTTTTAAAAAGTATGCTTCAGATCTGACAAAAATTGAATTTGAAAAATTTGTTTATTTTGAATTTAAAAGTAGTGCAAGTTGATGTCCCATGCTAAAGCAGCCTTGTAGTAAATAGCCGCCAGTTGGTGCGTCCCAGTCGAGCATCTCGCCAATACAATAATTGTCCGGCAATTTTTTTAATTGAAAACTATTATCAATTTCATTTAATGAAATTCCGCCAACTGTAGAAATTGCCTCATCTAATGGAGCTGAAGCGGTGATGATAATAGGTAGTTTTTTGATTTTTAATGCAAGATCTTCTAAATAGGTAAAATCATCTTTGCTTAAAAGTGATTTTAAAAGTTCGATCTGTATCTCATCAAAGTTTAAGCGGTCGATCAATAATTTTTTTATTGAACGGTTTCCTCGGGCACTGAATTTATCTTTTATTTGTTCAATTGTAAGTGACGGTTTAAGATCGATAAATATAGTTGCACTACCTGTATCATTGAGCTGTTGCCGGATTTGTGGGCTTAGAGCATAGATGGCTCCTCCTTCCAATCCGAATTTCGTGATCACCAATTCCCCTTTACGTTCAGAGGAGCCACAGCGGATTGAAATATTTTTCAATGATTTCCCTTCTGCTAATGAACTGAATTCACTTTTCCATTTTACTTCATAGGCACAGTTGGAAGATTTAAAAGGGATGATCTCAACCCCTTTTTCAGTAAAGTAGTTTGTCCACGTACCATCCGAACCGGTTACTTTCCAGCTGGATCCACCTAAACAGAAAATAGTTAGTCCTGATTCAATACGAACGATGTTATCGTTTTCTTCAAAAACAAGATTATCTTTTTCCCATCCTTTCCAAAGATGATTTGTTTTTATTTGAACATTTTTTTTCTTTAGTTCATTTAAAATAGCGTTTAAAACATCGATAGGTTTAATGCCTTTTATAGGAAAAACGCGGTTGCTTGTTCCGACAAATGTTTCGATTCCTATTGATGAAAGCCAATTTCTAAGATCCGTATTTGTAAAAGAAGAAATAATTTTCTCAAAGAAGGATGCGGGTGAGTACCGGCTTATAAATTTTTCTGTTTCTTCTGAATGCGTAAGATTGAATCCACCGTCTCCTGCCACGAGAAATTTTCTTCCCAAAGCAGCATTCCGTTCATAG
>JBILYL010000001.1:0-39794 GCA_044377775.1 Bacteroidia bacterium | reverse complement strand
CTTTGTTGGATAACCCAACGTTTGTTATCGAGTTGAGTTCGCACACCGATTATCGTGGTTCTGATCCAGCTAACCAGAAACTTTCTGAAGCGCGTGCGAAATCATGTGTGGATTACTTAATTTCTAAAGGAATTAATCCTGAGCGTTTAAAAGCAAAAGGATACGGTGAAAAAGCACCGGTTGAAATTAAAGATGCAGATGGAAAAGTAACTGCTACTTTAACTGAAGCATATATCAATAAAACTACTAAAGGTCAGCCTAAAGAAGTTTATGAAGCGATGATGCAGAAAAACAGACGTACTGTATTCTCTGTATTGCGTAAGGATTTCGTTGATCCGAATGCTCCTAAGGATGTTCCTGTAACAACTCCAACTCCTAAACCTGTTGGTGAAGAAGAAGAAGGTGAATAAAAATAATTTCTTCTTTAAAAAGAATTCAAAAACATCCCGTATTTTTACGGGATGTTTTTATTTTAACCCTTCGATAGTTTCTGCTTTAACGCAAGATGCACTGAGGGGCAATTAAACGGAACGCTTACTTTGTTTACCTGGAGTAAGTGGACGAAATGTGTAGAGAAAAATCAACCTAGTTAATGACCGACAACAGATACAATCAACGTGGCGTTTCTGCATCCAAAGAGGATGTACATAATGCAATCTCCAAAATTGATAAAGGATTATTTCCAAAGGCTTTTTGTAAGATTGTCCCCGACCATTTAAGCGGAGATGAAAATTATTGCATTGTCATGCACGCTGATGGTGCAGGTACGAAATCATCTCTTGCATATACTTATTGGAAAGAAACCGGTGATATTTCCGTATGGAAAGGTATTGCTCAGGATGCCATTGTAATGAATACCGATGACCTTCTTTGCGTTGGAGCAATTGATAATATTTTATTGTCTTCTACCATCGGCAGAAATAAAAACAATATTCCTGCAGAAGTTCTTTCTGTTATTATTAATGGAACCGAAGAGGTGTTGCAGCAATTAAGAGATTATGGAATAGGAATTTATTCTACTGGCGGTGAAACTGCCGATGTTGGAGATTTGGTCCGTACCATTATAGTTGACTCAACGGTTGTTTGTCGTATGAAGCGCTCGGACGTAATTGATAATGGTAATATTCAAGCTGGTGATGTGATTGTCGGACTGTCTTCTTCCGGGAAAGCAACGTATGAAACTGAATACAATGGTGGAATGGGTAGTAATGGATTAACTTCAGCCCGACACGATGTTTTTGAAAGATCACTGGCTGCAAAATTTCCAGAAAGTTTTGATGCTGCTGTTCCTGCTGATCTTGTTTATAGCGGACAAATGAAATTAACAGATAAGATCAATGTCGGAGGGGAAGAAGTTACTGCAGGGAAATTAGTGTTGTCGCCTACTCGCACCTATGCCCCGATCATCAAAAAAATAATCGATACACATCGTAAGCACATTCATGGGATGGTACATTGCAGTGGAGGTGCTCAAACAAAGGTGTTGCATTTTGTAGACAATGTACATGTTATAAAAGATAATCTATTTCCGATTCCACCCTTGTTCAAGTTGATTCATGAACAAAGCGGAACCGATTGGAAAGAAATGTATAAGGTGTTTAATATGGGACACCGAATGGAATTATATCTTCCGGAAGAAATTGCAGCAGATGTGATCGCAATCTCAAAATCTTTTGGAGTGGAAGCACAAATTGTTGGTAGAGTGGAAGCATCCGATAAAAAACACTTGACGATTACATCCGAATACGGAGTATTTGAATATTAGCTTTATTAAGAACCGAGCAATAGCCAATTGGCAATGGGAAGTCCATTACGAAGGGTTGTTGCTTTTTTTTGTACTTTTGTACCCCGATTACAGATTCGAAAAAATATTTTTTAGTTTCAATTTTCAATTAATAATTAGTAAAAGTGTTAGATAAATTAGCTGCCATAAAGAGACGTTGGGAAGAGGTTGAACAGAAACTTTCTGATCCAAAAGTGATTGGTGATATGAAGGAGTTCAAAAAATTCAATAAAGAATATAAAGAACTTACGGATGTCGTGAATGCCTATCATGAATACAAGAATGTTGTAGAGAATATCGAGTTCAATAAAAGTGTTTTTGCCACCGAAAAGGATGATGAGATGCGTGAGATGGCAAAGATCGATATGGAGGAATTGCTTCCAAAAAAGGAACAGATGGAAAATGATATCCGTCAAATGCTTGTTCCTAAAGATCCTGAAGATGCGCGGAATGCCGTTATGGAAATTCGTGCAGGAACAGGTGGAGATGAGGCAAGTATTTTTGCTGGCGATCTTTTCAGGATGTATACACGTTATTTCGAGGAAAAAGGATTGAAATATGAAGTGGTTGATTCGAATGATGGAACAATGGGCGGATACAAAGAGGTGATCATAAATATCACTTCTGATAATGCATATGGAATGTTGAAATTTGAAGCTGGAGTTCACCGTGTGCAACGTGTTCCTTTAACAGAAACAATGGGGCGTGTACATACTTCTGCAGCTTCTGTTCTTGTGATGCCCGAAGCCGATGAGGTGGATGTGGTTTTGAATCCCGGTGATATCGAAATGCAAACGTCACGTTCAGGTGGTGCGGGTGGACAAAATGTAAATAAAGTTGAAACGAAAGTTCAGTTGACACACAAGCCTACTGGTATTGTTGTTGTTTGTCAGCAGGATCGTTCTCAATTAGGAAACCGTGAAATTGCAATGCAGATGTTACGGACCAAATTATACGATATAGAAATGTCTAAACATTTGGATGCGATTTCTAAACGAAGAAAAACAATTGTTGCAACCGGTGACCGTTCAGAAAAAATCAGAACGTATAACTATCCCCAAAACAGAATAACCGATCATCGCATCAATATGACACTATACAATCTTACCGATTTTATGGATGGAAAGATTCAGAACATGATCGATGCGCTTCAATTGGCTGAAAATTCAGAACGGTTGAAAGAAGGTGGCATTGAGTCCTGATATTGAAATGATTATTAGCATGTCATTTTTAACATAGTGGAGAAATCTTTATTTTTTGCAACACAATGACAAAACAAGAATTATTCGAAAACATAAAAAATAAAAAAAGCTTTCTTTGTGTTGGCTTGGATACAGATATTACAAAAATTCCGCAGCATCTTTTAAAAGAGGAAGATCCCATATTTGAGTTTAACAAACAAATTGTTGACGCGACTAAAGATTTCTGCGTATCCTATAAACCCAACATGGCATTCTACGAAACTCAAGGTGCTAAAGGTTGGATCAGCTTGGAGAAAACAATCAATTATATCAATGAGCATTGTCCGGATGCATTCACAATTGCTGATGCAAAACGTGGAGATATCGGTAATACATCTAAAATGTACGCAAAAGCATTTTTAGAAAATCTGAACTTCGATTCGATCACTGTTGCCCCTTATATGGGTGAAGATAGTGTTACTCCTTTTATGGAATACAAAAATAAATGGGTGATACTTCTCGCACTTACATCTAATCCTGGATCAAAAGATTTTCAAACAGACAATAATTTATTTCAAAAAGTTTTAGAAACTTCAAAGGCTTGGTCAACACCGGATAACATGATGTATGTTGTTGGTGCAACAAAGGCGGAGATGCTTACTGATATCCGGAAAATTGTTCCGGAAAATTTCTTATTAGTTCCCGGAGTTGGTGCGCAGGGTGGAAGTTTAGAGGCTGTTGCAAAATTTGGAATGAACAAACAGTGCGGCTTGTTAGTGAATTCCTCCCGTGGAATTATTTACGGAAGTACTGGTGAAGATTTTGCTGAAAAAGCAAGAGAAGAAGCAATGAAGTTGCAAATCGAAATGGCTGTTCTTCTCGATAAGTTTTTGTAAAACAGTATCCTTTCAGAGAATTACGCATAGGAACGTTACACGATTCAAATTTATTTTCTCCTGATATAACTTTTTTTATTCTTTCCCGTGTAAGATTAGTAATGGCAGATGTGTATGAAAAGCCATAAGTGTCGTATTGTCCGCACGAAAAATTGACGCGAATGATTTGGAGCTGCTTGGCGTCATTGCGACCATATCCGCATTGTTAAATTCAACAAAAGAATTAATCTCCTCGGTCTGATCTTCCTCTTCCGAAAAGCGAAGTACATGGTTTACTTTTGAAGCTCCGGCCTTTTCGAACTCCGATTCCAGCATCGATTTTCGTTCATAAAAGCTTTCCACATTTTCAAGTTGCGGCTTGCCATAAATTATGAGTTCTGATTTGAACTTTTCGCAATTTTTTTTTATCTCTTCTGTCACATTTTTCGGAGTATCTTCATCGTAATCGTGAACAAATACAAAGCGTTCGATCTTTTTAAATTGCGCTTCCTTTGGGATTATAAAAACAGGGACCTTGGTGTTTTTGATCACCGAAATGGCATTGCTGCCAATCAGAACACCGGCAAGTGTATTAGCCCCTGTTATCCCCATAACAATATAATCGATCTTTTTTTCATTTATCAATTCCTTGATACCATCAATTACATTGCGGCCGTTATAAACGATGGTTTCTGTTTCAACCTGACGGCAGCATTCATTTTTGATATTGTATTCTTCCGCTTTTAAACGGTCAGCATTGAACTTTTCCAACTCTTTGTCGGCAAACATTAGTGGCAGCGAAGAAAGTAAAACCGGGCGATGGTATGCGTGAAAAAGCACCAGCTTTGCATTTAACTCTTTTGACAATTCTATTGCATACCTCGTGGCATTGTTTGCTACTTCGGAATAATCGGTCGGGACAAGGATCGTTTTCATCTTTATGCTGATTTTAATTGTTAATATAAATTACAAAAAACGGACGGAATTTATTTTTTTGAAATGATTCAAGTCATTCTCATAGGTGATTATTTGCATCTGGAATGCTTGTTAGCTTTGGTTTTTAAGTTTTTTTGCCAAATCAAGTCGCAATTTTTTTTATTGACATACTCTTTGTTTTTTTAGTCCGACCCCTAATTATTTTCTTTTTTGTGTTTTGCATTCAATTGTGAACACGAGTAGTTTTGCGAAACATTTAAAAACGCTTTATGTCAGAAGATTTTTTTCACCACATCTGGAAATACAGATTGTTTGATCAGCTTGAATTGAAAACCACTCAGGGTGAGCGGATCGAGATCCTTAAACCCGGAAGTCATAATTTTGATTCGGGTCCCGATTTTTTTAATGGAAAAATAAAAATTGATAATACAATATGGGCCGGTAATATTGAAGTACATATTAATTCCAGCGACTGGAAAAAACACTTTCATCAGAATGATAAAGCATATGATAATATTGTTTTGCATGTAGTAAAAAATGCGGATGTAGTTCTGTATAGGCAATCAGGTGAAGCGATACCAACAATAGAATTAAAAGATCGTATCCATGATCGCTTGTATCAGAATTATGTTGACTTTAAATCCAGTAACGATTGGATTCCTTGCGAAAAACAAATTACAGGTGTTCCTCCTTTTATAATTAACAGCACATTAGACAAATTATTACTGGAAAGATTGGAGCGAAAGTCATTAATAATTATGAATAGCTTGTCTTTGAATAACAATAACTGGGAAGAAACATTTTACCAGCAGCTTGCCCGTAATTTTGGATTTAAAATCAATGCCGAGCCTTTCGAATTGCTGGCAAAATCGTTGCCTTCTAATTATCTAAGGAAACATAAAAGTAGTTTGTTGCAATTGGAAGCTATGTTGTTTGGCCAGTCGGGGATGCTTTTTGAGCATTTTGAAGGGAAATATCCGCAGCAACTTCAAAACGAATACGCCTTTTTAAAACAGAAATTCAAATTGCAACCTCTCGAACAGCATCTGTGGAAATATTTAAGGTTACGTCCTATAAATTTCCCCAGTATCCGGATCGCTCAGTTTGCAAACTTAATTTTTACTTCTGATCACTTGTTTTCAGTGATCCTTGATATTGAATATGCTGCTGATCTGAAAAAGAAACTGAATGTTTCTGTTTCCGAGTATTGGGAAACACATTTTGTCTTTGATAAACTATCTGACAAAAAAACGAAACATCTGGGTGATGAAGCGATCAATAATATTATCGTGAATACAATCGTCCCCTTTTTATTTGTTTATGGTAAACAGAAAAATAATGAGACATATATCAACCGGGCGATATCACTTTTGGAACATACCGCAGGTGAAGTAAATACAATTATTCAGAAATGGGGCAGCTTGGGGTTTTCTGTAAAAACGGCTTCGGCAACACAGGGCTTGTTGCAATTGAAAAATGAATATTGTAGCCATAAAAAATGTTTAAGCTGTTCTATTGGTAATTATTTGCTTAAAAATGTGTAATTTTATACAGCTAAATTAAAATCTTTATGATAAAAAACATACAAACATGGTTTGAAACGCAAGCATTTGGCGTTTGTGAATGGTGGGGCAAAAAACTCGGAATTAATTCTACAAAGATCCGGATGTATTTTATTTATCTCTCTTTTTTTACTGTCGGTTCTCCAATAATAATGTACTTTATAATGGCATTCATTTTGGAAAATAAAGAGTTTTTTAAACCCTTTAAGAGCAAACGCAGAAGTGTTTGGGATCTTTAATCAAATAGTTGTTCAATCTTATATAACAAGAAATCAGGTAAGTGTTCTCTAATAGTCAATTTCCGAAAATACACATTACGATTGGGCTATTGCTTCTGATTTTTTTCATTGGCATAGTTGGATACATGACCATAGAGAATTATGGTTTGTTGGATGCGTTTTACATGACTGTAATTACGCTTGCCACTGTCGGGTTTCAGGAAGTTCATCCCTTGAGTAGTGGCGGTAGGTTATTTACTTCCTTTTTAATCATCATTAGTTTTGGTACATTTGCCTATGCAATTTCATCCATCACAAAATATATTTCGGATGGAGAATTTAAAGACTATTTTAAAAATAAAAAAGTGAATGCAGCAATTGAAAAATTAGAAAATCATGTGATAATTTGTGGTTTCGGAAGAAACGGCAAGCAGGCGGCACATGTATTAAAGAAACACGATACGCGTTTTGTTGTGATCGAGGAGAAAAAAGCAATCGTAGGGGCTATTAATCATCAATACGCGGATCTTGTATTGGAAGGCGATGCAACTCTGGATGATGTTCTTTTGAAAGCTGGTATTCTAAAAGCAAAAGCTTTGATCACCACTTTGCCAATCGATGCAGATAACTTATTTATCGTTTTAACTGCCCGTACGCTCAATTCCAACTTAACGATCATCAGCAGAGCTTCTGAAGATAATACTGATAAAAAATTGAAAATTGCCGGTGCGAATAATGTTATTATGCCCGATAAATTAGGCGGTGCACACATGGCTTCACTCGTGATGAAACCGGATGTGATGGAGTTTGTTGATTACATAACCGGTCAAGGTGGTGATAATATACGTTTGGAAGAAATTACTTTCGCTAATTTATCTGAAGAGTACCAAAATAAAACAATTCGTGATCTGGAAGTTAGAAACCGCTCCGGAGCCAATATCATTGGTTTTAAAACAGCTCAGGGCGATTACATTATTAACCCGAGTGCTGATACAAAAATTATCCCTGATGCTAAACTGTTTGTTCTGGGGACGACAGAGCAGATCGGTAAACTCAAAGATTTGTTTTCGCTATAATTCATATGAGAAATATCCTTATTACTGGTAGCAACGGTTTGCTCGGACAAAAAATAGTCCATGCGCTTTTGAAACGTCCGGATGTGAATGTGATCGCTACTTCTCTTGGGGCAAACCGCATAATTAAAAAGGTAGGTTATATTTACGAAGCGCTTGATATAACTAAAATATCGGAAGTTGAACTTGTTCTGAATAAATATAAGCCGGATGTTATTATTAATACCGCTGCAATGACTAATGTTGACGCCTGTGAAACAAAACGTGAAGAATGCTGGGCGCTGAATGTAACTGCTGTGCAAAATCTTGTATCTGTCTTGTCTTCTGCTGAAGATCTTAAAAATTGTCACCTGATCCATTTGTCGACCGACTTTATTTTTGATGGTGAAAAAGGATCTGAATATGTGGAAACGGATATCCCTAATCCACTTAGTTATTACGCACTTACAAAATATGAATCCGAAAAAATACTTGAGAAAAGTATGATCAACTGGGCCATTGCAAGAACAATTATTGTTTTTGGTATCGTTGATAATATGAGTCGCTCTAATATTATTCTATGGGCAAAAGATGCATTAACCAAACAGCAAAAAATAAATGTGGTAGATGATCAATTTCGTTCACCTACTCTTGCTGAAGATCTTGCTGACGGATGTATTCTGATCGCAGATAAAAAAGCAAAAGGGATCTTTCATCTATCCGGACCTGATACGATGAGCATTTTGGAATTGGTAAATAGAGTTGCTGATTATTGGAAATTAGACAAGTCGTTAATTACTCCTTCTAAATCAAATACACTTAATCAAGCAGCAAAACGTCCTCCCCGGACAGGTTTTGATATCAGTAAAGCGAAGACAGAATTGGGATATGCTCCACATTCTTTCGAAGATGGCTTGGGGATTTTAAATAAACAATTGAATTAGATTCGGATACTCAAAACTAAAATATCGTCTACCTGACTGATATCTTTTTTCCAAAAATCCAATGTTTTTCTAACGCTTCTTCCTGCTCCGGAATCGACTTTGATGTATCGAAAGTAATAATTCCTTGAAACGTTATGTCATGAATTTTCATCTACATTTCTTTGAGCACATGTTTTATTATCTCCTGAATGGTATTTCCAGAATTTGTTTAACGGAAGCGCTTCTTTTATATCAAGAAGGTTGGGGATTGTAAAAAACAGAATCATGTACAGCAAAAATACCACTCTTCAATAAAAGTAAAAAAGCAAGTAAGACTTTTTTCATTATTCAAATATAGTGATCTGAGATTACAAATGGAAAAAATACTCAATCCCGATATAGCACAACGCACCTGCTGCATAGCCTATGAATGCTAATCCTGCTATTCTTTTTAAATACCAGATAAAATCTATTTTCTCCATTCCCATCGCGGCAACGCCTGCAGCCGAACCAATGATCAGAATACTTCCGCCTGTACCTGCACAATATGCCAGAAATTCCCAGATATAGGAATCTTGTGGGTAAGTGATCAAATCGTACATTCCCATTGAAGCCGCAACCAATGGAACATTATCAACTATTGCAGACAACAACCCGATCAGTGGTACAATGATGTTTAAATTGCCGATTGTGTCATTCATATACTTCGCCAATGAAGACAATACGCCAGTTGATTGTAATGAAGAGATGGCAATCAAGATTCCCAGGAAAAACAAAATACTCGACATGTCTATTTTTCGTAATGCATGCAATACGGATAAAACATCCTTGTCTTCGTCATCTTTGCTGCTATGAATCATTTCTGTAATTACCCATAATATTCCCAAGCCAAATAATACGCCCATAAAAGGTGGCAAGTGGGTGATGGTTTTAAATACGGGTACAAAAACCAATGCACCAATTCCTAAAAAGAATACAGTATTCCGTTCAAACAAAGATGTCGGGTTAGCTGAAATATTTTCTTTTATTTCAGGACGGCTGACATTTCCTTTTAATCTAAAAGATAAAATCATCAAGGGTACAACAAGGCAGATTATACTCGGTAAAAATAATTTGATCATAATATTTTGAGCAGTCACTTGTCCGCCAATCCACAACATGGTTGTTGTGACATCACCTATGGGGCTCCATGCACCACCGGCATTTGCTGCAATTACCACCATACCAATAAATAGCAGTCGGTCTTCCTTGTTGTCTATAAGTTTTCGTAATAAGGAAACCATTACAATGGCAGTTGTTAAGTTATCGAGAACAGATGAAAGGAAGAACGTTAAAATGCAAATGATCCATAGGAGCTTTCGTTTGTTGTTCGTTGTTATGCGGGAAGTGATCACATCAAAGCCATCGTGCGCATCAATTAATTCTACGATGGTCATCGCGCCCATCAGAAAAAATAAGATGCCGGATAATTCTCCTATGTGTTCGGTGAGTTGTTCGTTTATCAAATGACTGTCGTTACCCATTAAAATATAAACGGTCCAGCACAATACACCCGTTAGTAATGCGGTAGCGGATTTGTTGATTTTTATGGGATGTTCAAATGCGATGGCAATGTATCCAATAATAAATATGCTGAGAATAAGGATGGTCATAATGTTTGTAAAAATAGCAAAACTGCGTTTATATATTAGGTTTTATAATTAAAACTTATATATATTTGGAACTCATTCAAAACAAAAAAATATATTGATATGGCAAATCTTTGGATCAAAAAATCTATCTCTTCTTTACAAGTAGAAGCAGCTGAAGAGCACGGAGGACTTAAGCGTACGTTAGGTGCCCGTTCATTAGTTGCATTGGGTATTGGTGCTATTATTGGCGCTGGATTGTTTTCGATTACAGGTAGTGCTGCTGGAAACAATGCCGGTCCGGCTGTAACAATTTCTTTCATAATTGCTGCTGTTGCATGCGGTTTTGCTGGTTTGTGTTATGCTGAATTTGCGTCTATGATTCCTGTTGCAGGAAGTGCTTATACCTATTCTTACGCCACTATGGGTGAATTCATAGCGTGGATCATTGGTTGGGATTTAGTATTGGAATACGCTGTCGGTGCTGCCACTGTTTCTATAAGTTGGTCGCGTTATTTGGTTAAGTTTTTAGGTTACTACGACATACACCTTCCTGCTTCCTTGACCTTGTCTCCATTCGATTCTGCTACCCTTCTGGATGGAACTGTCGTTCATGGAATGATAAATCTACCTGCTGTTTTTATTGTTGTTTTGATGTCATTGTTATTGATCAAAGGAACAAAAGAGTCTGCTACCGTAAATGGAATTATTGTACTTCTTAAAGTTTCGGTTGTGCTTGTTTTTATATTTCTTGGTTGGGGTTATATCAATTCAGATAATTATGCTCCTTATATCCCTGAAAATACTGGCGAATTCGGAAGTTTCGGAATGAGCGGTATTGTAAGAGCTGCAGCTATTGTATTTTTTGCCTACATTGGTTTCGATGCTGTGTCTACTGCTGCTCAGGAAGCAAAAAATCCAAAACGCGATATGCCTATCGGCATTTTAGTTTCTTTGGCAATCTGTACTGTCTTGTATATTCTTTTTGCGCATGTTATGACCGGTGTAACAAGTTATACTAGTTTTCAGGGAGCTGATGGTATTGCTCCTGTTGCTGTCGCTATTGACCATATGGGAACTGCCGGGGCAGATGGGATTGTTGTCCCTGCTTATCCTTGGTTAAATAAAGCAATTATTATCGCTATTCTTGCAGGTTATTCTTCTGTAATTATGGTTATGTTGATGGGGCAATCCCGCGTATTCTTTTCAATGAGTAAAGATGGATTAGTGCCAAAAGTGTTTTCACAAGTTCATTCTAAATTCGGAACACCTGCGAAATCAAATTTGTTATTTATGGTTTTTGTGAGTTTGTTCGCTGCATTTGTTCCTGCAGATGTAGTTGGTGAAATGACGAGTATAGGAACATTGCTTGCATTTATCCTTGTTTGTGTTGGCGTTTGGGTGTTGCGTAAAAAACAGCCCGATTTTCCTCGCGCATTTAAAACTCCATTTGTTCCCTTAGTGCCAATCTTAGGAATTGCATCTTGTTTGTTTATGATGCTCTTCTTGCCATTGGATACATGGTTGCGTTTGATTATCTGGATGTTGATTGGTATTGATGTTTATTTGATTTACGGAACAAAGAACAGTAAGTTAGGAAATGCTGTTAGTAACATCAGTAGTTTAAAACCGCTCTTCATCAGCGGGTTTGCTTTGTCGTTCATGTTAGGTGTAATTGCCATTTTGCACCATTATACCTTAACTGAGGGAGCTGAGGATACGATCTTGTTTTTATCCTCTATCATTATTGCAGTTGTACATCTGATATATTATTTAGGAAAAATATTCATGAATAAAAAATAGTTTCTATTTTCTTAAAAAAAAGGGCGGTTCAAACCGTCCTTTTTTTTAAGAAAATAGAAGGAATCATAAAAAATCTACTTTCCAATTTATAATATGCAAGAAAATCAAACAGAATTAAAGCGTTCACTTGGACTAATTGACGCTACTATGATTGTTGCTGGATCGATGATCGGTTCTGGTATTTTTATAGTAAGTGCTAGTATGTCGCGTGCTGTTGGGTCTGCCGGTTATTTACTTTTACTTTGGATCATCACAGGATTGATAACTGTTATGGCTGCTCTGAGTTATGGCGAACTTGCAGGGATGATGCCTAAGGCAGGCGGACAGTTTGTTTATATTCAAAGAGCTTTTGGGAATTTAGTTGCGTTTCTTTATGGATGGACCGTTTTTACTGTAATTCAGACCGGAGTGATTGCTGCTGTTGCAGTTGCTTTTGCAAATTATACCGCTATCTTTTTTCCGGAATTGCAAGGGAATATTCTCTCTGTTTCTAGTGGTTCATTTGTGATTACTTGGAAACAAATATTAGCCATAATAACCATCCTGCTTCTGACTTACTCGAATACAAGGGGAATCAGAAATGGGAAACTGATACAACTTGTTTTTACATCTACTAAATTACTTTCGTTATTCGCACTTATTGTTCTTGGAATTGCAATGGCTTTTAAAAGCGAAACATTGGCCGAGAACTTTAAAAATGCATGGGACGCTAGCACAACAACTGTTAACAAGGACGGTACAATTAGCATTACTCATCTTGCAGGTTTTGCTTTGATTGGTGCAATGGGTTCCACAATTATTAATTCTCTTTTTTCTGCTGATGCCTGGAATAATGTAACATTTATTGCAGGTGAGATTAAGGATCCTAAAAAAAATATTCCCCGTAGTTTGTTTTTGGGAACATTGCTTGTAACCGTATTGTACATTCTTGCAAATGTTGCATACCTTGCTTTGTTGCCTTTAAAAGGAGATCCATTGGCTCAGGATGCATTCGGACAGGGAATTCAATTTGCAACCAATGATAGAGTAGGAGCAAGTGCCGCAACAATGATCTTTGGTAATGTTGCACTTTTTATTATGGCTGGATTAATAATGATATCCACATTTGGTTGTAACAACGGACTGATCTTGTCTGGTGCTCGTGTTTATTATGCCATGGCGAAAGAGAAATTGTTTTTGAAAAAGGCCGGTACTTTAAACGAAAATGCTGTTCCTTCTTTCGCTTTATGGATTCAATGTGCATGGGCTTGTGCCTTATGTCTATCAGGTACATACAGCGATCTTGTAAATTATTCAACATTTGCTTCCATGATCTTTTACATTGTTACTATTGCCGGACTTTTTGCATTAAGAAAAAATGAACCGGATACTGAGCGCCCTTATAAAGCATTTGGATATCCCTTTATTCCTGCTCTTTATATCCTTTCTGCATTAGCTATATGTACAATTCTTATTATATACGATGGTCGTAATACCGGCTTCGGACTTATTTGTGTCTTTATCGGAATCCCCGTTTATTATTTTACCCAGAAGCGGCACTCGCCAAACTAAACGAAAAGGTCTATACTCCGGATTGAATTTTACTACTCTGATTAAAAAATAATAGCTCTTGATAGTTATTGTTTCAACGGAGTATAAACTTTAATTTGATGTGTTTTTATGAAAAACATTTTTCGAGATTTTTTTACGTTCAATAAGCGTGAACGTAATGGTGTGTTTGTTTTATTAAGTATCATTTGCGTGTTGGTGCTTTATCTGAATATTTCTTCACGTTTTGTATCACAGGAGCCGGTAAATTTTGATAAATTCGATAAGGATGTGGAACGATTTCGCTCTTCTGTAAAGGAGAAAGAGGTTTTTTCTGATTTTACAGAAAGTAGCAATAGCACTACAATTAATAAGTCAGAGCGCTTTAATTTCGATCCCAATAATTTACCGGAGTCGGAATGGAAACGTTTAGGTTTAACTGAAAAACAAATTAAAAGCATCAGGAAATTCGAATCCAAAGGCGGTAGGTTCCGAAAGAAAGCAGATGTAAAAAAAATGTATTGTATCAAGGAAGAATTGTACTTCTCTTTGGAACCCTTCATTAACATTAATACTCCTGCTGTAAAAGCTGTTTCTGCATCCGGACCAACATCCGTATTTGAAAATGGTAAAGTTGAAAAGATGATCAATCGTGTAATTCCTGAAGTGCATTCAAAATCAATCGTTGAGCTGAATACAGCAGATTCCGCAATGCTTACAAGTATTAAAGGGATCGGACCATTTTATGCGAAAAATATAATTAAATATAGAAATTCCATTGGTGGTTTTGTCGCGAAAGAACAGCTTCTTGAAATATGGAAATTTGATCAGGAGAAATTAAACTCCATCGGATCTTTTATAACGATTGACCCTTCAAAAATTAAACTGATAAATATTAATTCCTGTGAAGCTGCCGATCTGAAAAATGCATATATAAGTTGGAATGTCGCAAATGCAATTGTGAATTATCGGAAGAATCATGGTAAATACAAGGCCTTGGATGAAATAAAAAAAACAGATTTGGTAGATGACGAAACATACCGTAAAATTGTACCGTATTTAATTATTGAGTAAAAAAAATCTATGTTAGAAGCAAAAATAAAATCTGTCATTCGCGATGTTCCTGATTTTCCTAAACCGGGAATTTTATTCAAAGACATAACGCCACTTTTTCACGATCAGCAACTATGCAATGAAATTGTATCGGAGTTCGCCAATCGCGTTGCCCACAAAAAAATCAATGCGATCGTTGGTGTCGAAAGCCGTGGCTTTTTATTTGGATTCGCCCTGGCAAACAAGATGAATATTCCTTTTATTCTGGTTCGCAAAGCAGGGAAGTTGCCCTTTAAAAAGATTGCCTATGAATATGATCTTGAGTACGGAAGTGCGAAAGTAGAAATGCAGGTCGATGAAATTCAACCGGGCTGGAATGTTTTGATTCATGATGATCTGCTTGCCACAGGTGGAACTGCTGAAGCTGCTGTAAAATTGATTCAGATGCAGCATGGGAATGTTGCCGGATTTGCTTTTGTGGTTGAATTGGAGTTTCTGAAAGGCAGAGAGAAATTATTGCCCTATTCCTCCGAAATTATTAGTCTGGTAAATTATTAAAAAACAATAATTACTTACCAATTATTTCGTTTTATTCTATTTAAATCTCAATTTGCTATATTTGTTTGTATTAAAATAAAAAAAATGAAAAAAATAATTCTAAAAATAGTATTAATTGGCTTGATTTTTTTGCAAACAAAAAGTTTTAGTCAATGCCCGAGTTGTAATATTGATAGCACTTTTAATAGTCCGGGTATATATCCTACGACACTTGCTACAGGTACTCAAACAGTTCCTTATTCCGATGATGTTACGTTCGTAATGTTTCTAGATACTTCTGGATTTGTTGTAAATTATTTTAAAATAACAGGTGTAACAGGTTTGCCTTTTGGTTTGCATTGGGAATGTAACAATTCTGCTGTTGGATGTCAATATGATCCAAACGTTAATATTAGAGGTTGTGTTCGGATTTGTGGAACACCAATCCAATCTGGTTTTTTTACAGTTGATGTAAATATAGTTGTAAATTTAGCCACCATTGGGGATGTAAATTCTAATGCCCAAATTTTTGTTCAGATTGATCCTGTTGCCGGTGGTAATTCAGGTTTTACTTTTAGCCCTTCAATTTCCTGTGATTCGGCTTTGGTCGATTTTGATGCTCTTATTGATGGTTCTCCAAATCCAACAGCTTACTCGTGGAATTTTGGCAATGGGAATATTAGCAATTTGCAACATCCTGCTTCACAACTATATTCTATTCCAGGTGATTATGTTGTTTCTTTGCAAACAGATATTTTAGGTTATAAAATTACTGATGTGAATTTATTTAGTGTAAATAATAATTGGTGTGGTGATGCAGAAGAACCAAGTTTGCCTTTTGTTGGGTGCACCGCTTCACCAGATCCTTTTTTTGAAATATATAATTCACTTTCTTCCAATCTTTATACCTCTAGCTCATTAAGTGGAACAACTTCAGGTGCATGGAATAGCTTAAATATTAATTTAATTGACCCGCCATATTCCATCATAATATGGGATGAAGATGCCATTAGTGCGAATGATAATTTAGGTAGTTTTCCTTTTTCAATTTCTGGTCCAGGAACAATTCCATTTTCTGGTGCAGGTGGCACTTCAGGAAATTTGATTGTTTCTACCTACGTAATTCAAACTTTTTTGAATTATGACACGGTGCATGTTTTTGCATCACCTACTGCTCCATCTTCAATTGTAATAAGTGGTAACGATACCATTTGTACAGGTGATTCAGTATTGTTAAGTATAAGCGGAACGGGTATCAATACGATTCAGTGGTATAATGATACTACAGCTCTTGTTTCTGCTGATAGTACATCTATTTTAGTTTATCAAAATGGTAATTATTGGGTTCAATTAACAAATGCAAATGGCTGTACCACTAATAGTAATCAACAAGCAATTTTTGTAGCTCCTAATCCTTTAAGTCCTACGTTTCTTATTTCTTCAAACACCTTAACTTGCTTTTCAGCAGAATCTCAATATCAATGGTATCTCAATGGAAACGCAATACCTGGTGCAGATTCCTCTGTTTATCAAATTGCAGCTACCGGCTATTATTCTGTCGTAACTACAAATGCTTTTGGATGTTCATCATCAAGTATTGTTGTCTTGGTAACATATATCGGTATAGATGAATTAGACGCACTTAACCATATAGTAGTTTTTCCAAACCCTTCTGCTGACGTATTTAATTTTAATGCAGATCAACGAGTTATTGGAATGAATTATAGTATCACAGATAATTTGGGACGATTAATAAAAGCAGGTAAGATTGAAGAAAATGAAACAAAAATTTCATTAGCAGAATTTGATCAAGGATTTTATTTTTTAAATATTTTTGGTGAATCTTCGAAAATATTTAAACTTATTAAAAATTAAATTGTTTAATTATAATTTTTATCAAATTTTTAATAGTGGCTTGAGCTCAACTAATAAATAAAATTTAAACAAAAAAATAAGATAATATTTATATTTTTGTGACTCTATAAAATTTAAAACTACAACAATGGATTTTAGCATTAACGAAAATCAGCGAATGATCGCTGACATGATAAAGAAGTTTGGGGATGATCACATTCGCCCAAAAATGATGGAGTGGGACGAATCACAAGAATTTCCTGTGGAAGTTTTCAAAAAACTAGGGGAGTTGGGATTGATGGGCGTATTAGTGCCTGAGCAATACGGTGGATCAGGATTTTCTTATACAGAATACGTGACAGCTATTGTTGAATTGTCTAAGATCTGCGGTTCAATAGGCTTGTCAATGGCGGCTCACAATTCATTGTGTACTGGACATATTTTAGCATTCGGAAACGAAGAACAAAAGAAAAAATACCTTCCTAAACTTGCAACGGCCGAATGGATCGGTGCTTGGGGTTTAACGGAGACTGGAACAGGTTCCGATTCAGGCGGGATGACCACAATTGCAAAAAAAGATGGTGACCACTACGTGATCAATGGCTCTAAAAACTTCATTACACACGCTATTTCAGGGAATGTTGCTGTTGTAATTGTTCGTACAGGTGAAAAAGGCGATTCTCATGGAATGTCTGCTTTCATTATCGAAAAAGGAACTCCAGGATTTAAATCAGGAAAAAAAGAAAATAAATTAGGAATGCGTGCTTCGGAAACAGCCGAGCTGATTTTTGATAATTGCCGTGTTCATAAGGATCAACTGTTGGGTAATGAAGGTGACGGATTTATTCAGGCAATGAAAGTATTGGATGGCGGACGAATCTCTATCGCTTCACTGGCGGTTGGTATAGCAAAAGGAGCTTTTGATTGCGCATTGAAATATTCAAAAGAACGCGAACAGTTCGGAAAGCCCATTTCTCAATTCCAGGCAATTTCATTTAAGTTGGCCGATATGGCAACAGAAATTGAAGCAGCTGAATTGTTAACATTTTTCGCTGCCGATAAAAAGAATAAAGGCGAGAAAATGACCAAAGAAGGCGCTTATGCTAAGTATTATGCTTCGGAAGTGTGTGTGAGAGCTGCAAATGAAGCTGTCCAGATTTTCGGTGGTTATGGCTATACAAAAGACTTCCCGGCTGAAAAATATTATCGCGACAGTAAATTATGTACCATTGGAGAAGGAACTTCCGAGATTCAGAAAATGGTCATTGCCCGTGAAATTATGAAGTAATTTTTGATTTGGAAAGCAGGTGAAATACACTTGAATTGAAGGTCTTTGGTGATTTTTGGTAAAAAAAAAGAAAATAAATTGAATTTTTCAGGATTTAGGATTTAGAATTTAGAAAATTTAATTATATTTGCATCCCATTTATAAAAATTAAAAACAATATACAATGTTAATAGTACAAGTTAAAGAAGGCGAAGCAATCGAAAAAGCACTAAAGAAATTCAAAAAGAAATTTGAAAAAACAGGTGTTGTTAAAGCATTACGTGAACGTTCAAAATTCACTAAACCTTCTGTAGTTTTCCGCGAAGCAAGAATCAAAGCGATCTACAAAGAAAAAATGCAACGTAACGAAGAAGCATAATTCTTCTTTCCATTTGTTAAATATTCCCAAAGAGGAAAAGTTTACCTGTTTGCCTATAACTTTAATTGGTTATTTGCGTTAAACAAGTAGATTTTTCCTCTTTATTTTTTTAGTTTAATTATTATTTTTAGCACTTAAATTTAATTAAACTAATTCCTTTGGAAACTGTGTAGTTGCCATTGAGACAACAGATTAAAAGGAATCATCGTTTTAATTTTTCCTTTTTTATGGACGCAAGCCGGGATAGTTTTTTACAATACCTTCAATTCGAAAAACGATTGTCAAGCCATACTGTTTTGGCTTATACCGGGGATCTCGAACAGTTTTTCTCTTTCCTTGAAAATACCTATCAAATAAAAAACATTCCTGAAATTACACACACATTTATCCGTTCTTGGGTTGTTGAACTTATGGATCAGAAGATTAGTCCACGCTCAGTAAATCGCAAGATCACTACTCTCAAAACCTTTTACAAATATCTTCTCCGGCAAGGTGTTGTTGCCGAAAATCCAATGATGAAGATAATGTCACCAAAAACTTCCAAGCGATTGCCGGTTTTTGTTGAAAAGGACAATATGAATGTACTGATAGATAATGTTGAGTTTTCGGATGATCTGGAAGGAATTCGTAACAAACTGATCATTGAACTTTTTTATGCAACCGGAATCCGTTTGTCGGAGCTGATCAATCTGAAACAAGCAAATGTAGATATGCATCAATGCCAGATCAAGGTTTTGGGAAAACGCAATAAGGAAAGAATTATCCCTTTTAGTAACGAGTTAAGAAATAACATTCAGAACTATGTTTCGTGCAAAACATCCATGCCCAATGAATTTCTCTTTGAAATGAAAAATGGAAAAAAAATGTATGAAAAATTTGTTTACAGATTGGTTAATAATTACCTTTCACTTGTTACAACGATCGACAAAAAAAGTCCGCATGTTTTACGCCATACATTTGCAACACACATGCTTAATAATGGCGCGGATTTAAACGCTATCAAAGAATTGCTTGGTCATGCAAATCTTTCGGCAACACAAGTATATACGCACAATACGGTTGAGAAGTTGAAGAATATTCATAAGCAAGCACATCCGAAAGGGTAAAATAATAATACAGAATTAATAATTAATTTAAATAATAGGAGGACAAAATTATGACACTGAAAATTCAATCGGTACATTTCGATGCAGACAAAAAATTGTTGGCATTTGTAGAAGAAAAAGTAGATAAATTAACTCACTATTATGATGGTATAATAAATAGTGAAGTGATACTCAAATTAGACAAGTCAGATGCTGCAGAAAATAAAATCGCAGAAATAAAAGTACACATTGCCGGAAACGATCTTTTTGCAAAAAAGCAATGTAAGAGCTTCGAAGAGGCTATCGATAGCAGCATAGATGCATTGAAAGCCCAAGTGAAAAAACACAAAGAAAAAGTACAAGGATTATAAAGTAATTAATTCTTTACGAGAACAGGGACTCTTCTATTGTAAATAGAAGAGTCTTTTTTGTTACAAAGAATGTTTTTTCCCATCGATCCTTTGATTCGTTTTAACCCATTTTCTCTCTTTATTATAGATACAAAATTTTCAGCGAATGCAGGTTCCGGCTCTATTTCTGGCCAATAAGCTTTCCTGAAGTTTATTTTTTTGTAGCTCAGTGTTATGATCTTCACTTCAGGAAAGTATTTTTTGATGTAGCCTGCTAAAAAATAGCATTGCAAGTGATCAGTCGCCAATGCAATTCGTTTGAATCCCAGGTTTCTTGCCATTAGTACTGAGTAAAAAATGTTTTCAGTACTGTGTTCCGCTTCTTCTTCCGAAAACGTATTTGCAGAAGGAATCCCCAGCGAATCAGCATAAATCTTCATTATTTTACCTTCTACATAAGGTGTATATACGGATCCCCCCGAAAAAATTATGTTCTTCGTTATTCCTCTTTCATAGAGGTATTTTGCCCAAAGAATGCGCGCCTTTAAAATAGGCTTCATTGCAGGATCCTGAAAGGGCACTCCTGGAACAATGATTACATCGAATGGGGTTGAAGCCAATTCGTTCAGTTTCTCAGATTCTTTGTTTGTTTTGTCGTAGCCGCAAAGAAGTATCAGTGCGCAGCCAAGAGCTGTTGGAGTTGAAAGAGAGCTTTTCATGGTCCGTTGTTTTTGGTTTACCCCCTGAATTCTGCGCATTATCCATTATTCTAACTGTTTTAAAGGCGATTCGTTAGGAGAGTAGAGCTTAAACCATGGTTTCGGGGGTTATTTTAAGGCTGTTTTTATTAGAACGACTTTATATTAAATTTATTGTTAGAATTTTTTTTTTCAATAAAACAGTAGGGGAGAGAGCCGTTTTCTGCAATTTTTTTTGAATTGCAATTTTTTTAAAAGAATAATGCAGAATAAAACCTTGTTAATTCAAACATTTATCTAAATTTGCGACCTCAAAATAAGGTAACAAGCATTTTTTTTGAAAAAAAGCATTAAAACTTTTGTTACTCCGCAAATGTTTTATAAATTTGCAATCCTTTTTCGGAGGGGTATAGTGAAAATTAAACAGCCAGAAAGGTTGAAGTTCTTTTAAAATATAGTATTACAAGGTATTGCCGATGTAGCTCAGTTGGCCAGAGCAGCTGATTTGTAATCAGCTGGTCGGGGGTTCGAATCCCTCCATCGGCTCTTTTTTTTATTGTGATACTGACGGGGAGATACCAGAGTGGCCAAATGGGACAGACTGTAAATCTGTTGTTTCGACTTCGAAGGTTCGAATCCTTCTCTCCCCACTTGGTTTCTGAAAGAAACAAAAAGAGAGAAGTTTTTAAAATAAGTAAATTTTAGTTCTTTAATTATAAGTTTTATCCGCGAATTAACTCAATTTGGTTAACGTCAAATTTAAAGTTTCGGATTTTTTTAGTTCTTTAATTATAAGTTTTATCCGCGAAAGTAGCTCATTTGGTAGAGCGTCAGCCTTCCAAGCTGAGGGTGGCCGGTTCGAGCCCGGTCTTTCGCTCTAAGGGAGTTGGGTTTCAGATTTTCTGAAATCCGCTCTTTTAAACGATCACATGCTTCATTAAGCTGTTGTAGCTCAGTGGTAGAGCACTTCCTTGGTAAGGAAGAGGTCGTGAGTTCAATCCTCATCAACAGCTCTTGATGAGGTGAATCTATTTACGTGTGGGAGATGTGTCTATGCATCACCGATTTTTTTGGAAAGAATTTTTGAATAGTAAAATAAATATAAAATAACAATTAAATAATAACTAGCAATGGCTAAAGAAAAATTCGACCGTTCCAAACCACACGTAAACATCGGAACAATTGGTCACGTTGACCACGGTAAAACTACCTTAACCGCAGCAATCACTGTTGTATTAGCTGAAAAAGGTTTATCTGAAGTAAGAGATTTCTCTTCTATTGATAATGCACCTGAAGAAAAAGAGCGTGGTATCACGATCAATACTTCTCACGTAGAATATTCTACAGCTCTTCGTCACTATGCTCACGTTGACTGTCCAGGTCATGCGGATTACGTAAAGAACATGGTTACAGGTGCTGCTCAAATGGACGGTGCTATTCTTGTTGTTGCTGCTACTGATGGTCCTATGCCACAAACTCGTGAGCATATCCTTTTGGCTCGTCAGGTTGGTGTGCCTAAAATCGTTGTATTCATGAATAAAGTGGATATGGTTGACGATCCTGAGTTATTAGAACTTGTTGAAATGGAAATCCGTGAGTTGTTATCTTTCTATCAATTTGATGGTGATAATACTCCAATCATCCAAGGTTCTGCTTTAGGTGGTTTAAATAAAGATGAAAAGTGGATGCCGAAAATTATGGAATTGATGGATGCAGTTGATGCATACATTCCTATTCCTGTTCGTGAAACGGATAAAGCTTTCTTAATGCCGGTTGAAGACGTTTTCACGATCACTGGTCGTGGTACTGTTGCAACAGGTAAAATTGAAACAGGTGTTATCAACTCAGGTGATGAGGTTGAAATCATCGGTATGCAAGATGAGAAATTAAAATCTACTATCACTGGTGTGGAAATGTTCCGTAAGATTCTTGATAGAGGTGAAGCAGGTGATAACGTTGGTTTGTTATTACGTGGTATCGATAAAAAAGATATTCGCAGAGGTATGGTTGTTGTTCGTCCTGGTACGATCACTCCTCACACTGAATTCAAAGCGGAGATCTATGTATTGAAAAAAGAAGAAGGTGGACGTCACACTCCATTCCATAATAAATACCGTCCTCAATTCTACTTACGTACAACTGACGTAACAGGAGAAATTGAATTACCAACAGGACGCGACATGGTTATGCCTGGTGATAACGTAACAATTACTGTTAAGTTAATTGTACCGGTAGCTATGGACAAAGGACTTCGTTTCGCTATCCGTGAAGGTGGCAGAACAGTAGGTGCTGGTCAGGTTACTGAGATCATCAAGTAATTAATATTACAAAATTAGTATAGACAGTAGGTAGTGGAAAACACTGCCTGCTGTTTTCTACTAATAAAGGGTGGTGCTTAAAACACTGTTTTTGGCATTTGAATAACACAATTTGGAGTATTTACAGGTGTAGTTCAAGGGTAGAATAGAGGTCTCCAAAACCTTTGATGGGAGTTCGAATCTCTCCACCTGTGCAAAAGAAAATTAAAACGTAAAAGTCAAAAGGAAGTGCGTCTTACGACAAATAACCCGAGACCAAATACTAAAAAGTATGAGCAAATTCAAAACATACATCGATGAAACAGCGAATGAACTTTTTCATAAAGTAAGCTGGCCTTCTTGGAGCGAATTGCAAAGCAGTGCTATTGTAGTTGCTGTTGCTTCTATAATTATTGCATTGGTAGTTTGGTTCATGGACCTTACGTTCAATAAAGGAATGGAAGCTATTTACCATTTATTTTAATAAATACTTTAGAGTTAAAAAAATGAGCGAGCAAACAAAAACCGACACTGTGAAAAAATGGTATGTGGTAAGAGCTATCAGTGGTCAGGAGAAAAAGGTGAAGCAGTATATTGAAATGGAAATTAACCGTTTGGGATTAAGCAATTTTGTATCTCAGATTTTAATTCCTACCGAAAAAATTTATCAGATCCGTAACGGAAAAAAGGTAAGTAAAGAACGCCCTTTTTATGGCGGATATATATTAGTTGAAGCAGCATTAGTGGGTGAGGTTGCCCACGTAATTAAAAATATTACCGGTGTTATCGGATTTTTAGGTGAAACTAAAGGCGGATCACCGGTTCCTATGCGTCTGGCAGAAGTAAACCGTATCTTAGGAACGGTTGATGATCTTGCAGAAACAGATGCTCAGATTAGCATCCCTTTTATTGTTGGTGAAACTGTAAAAGTTATCAATGGACCTTTCAATGGTTTCACTGGAACTATTGAACGTGTTATTGAAGATAAGAAAAAATTAGAGGTAATGGTGAAGATCTTTGGTAGAAAAACTCCATTGGAATTAGGTTACCTGGAAGTAGAAAAAGAGAATTAATAAAAATATTGATTTGAATATTCATTAAAAAAGCCTGGCTTCCACCGGCTCGTGACAGTTTGAATAGGTCGATCAAAAATTAGAATAAGTAAACAATACCGTTTAAAGCAGTAAATTAAGTTTAAGCATTTAGCATAACAATTTACATTCAGACTTTAAACTTTAAACTAAAAAGATAAAATGGCAAAAGAAGTAAGTGCAATGATCAAATTGCAAATAAAAGGTGGAGCAGCAAATCCTTCACCTCCGATCGGACCGGCATTAGGTGCAAAAGGTGTGAACATCATGGAGTTCTGTAAGCAGTTTAATGCTAGAACTCAGGATAGAGCAGGAAAAGTAACTCCTGTTATCATTACTGTATATAGTGATAAAACATTTGAATTTATCCTTAAACATACTCCAGTTGCAGTTTCATTATTGGAAGTAACAAAAGTAAAAGGTGGTTCAAAAGAATCTAACCGTTTAAAAGTTGGTAATGTTTCTTGGGATCAGATCCGCACAATTGCTGAAGGTAAAATGCCGGATATGAATTGCTTTACAATTGAATCAGCAATGAGTATGGTTGCAGGAACTGCTCGCAGTTTAGGTTTGAGCATTACAGGAGAATCTCCTCTTAAAAAGTAGTAAGTTTAACTGATGGAGTCCGAATAAAGTAAGACGCTTGCACATCATAATTTTATAATAATGACAAAAATTTCCAAAAACAGAAAGCTTGCGCTTTCTAAATATGACGCTACAAAGTCATATTCTTTAGCAGAAGCTGCTAAAATCGTTAAAGAAATCACCAACACAAAATTCGATTCATCTGTAGAAATCAGCGTTCGTTTAGGCGTTGATCCTCGTAAAGCTAACCAAATGGTTCGCGGATCTGTTTCTTTGCCTCATGGTTCTGGTAAAACAATGCGCGTTCTTGCAATTGTTACTCCGGATAAAGAAGCAGAAGCAAAAGCTGCAGGTGCTGATTTTGTTGGATTGGATGAATATATTGAAAAAATCAAAGGTGGTTGGACAGATGTTGACGTAATCATTACTATGCCTTCAGTTATGGGTAAAGTTGGTGCTTTAGGTCGCGTATTAGGACCCCGTGGTTTAATGCCTAACCCTAAAACAGGTACTGTTACTATGGATATTGGTAAAGCAGTTGCTGACTCTAAAGGTGGTAAAATAGATTTTAAAGTAGATAAAGCAGGGATTGTTCAAGCCCTTGTTGCTAAAGCTTCTTTCGATAGCAACAAAATTGCAGAAAATGCAACTGAACTGTTACAAACAATTATGAAATTAAAGCCTTCATCAGCAAAAGGACAGTATGTCAGAAGTATTTATTTGAGCTCAACAATGAGTCCGAGTATCGAAATCGACAGCAAATTCTTAGGGCAATAATTTTTAAAAAATCATCATCTGCCTTGGCTTCCACTAAGCAGATAAAACTAAATAGAAATGAAAAAAGAAGATAAAACAAAGATCATCGAATCACTAATAGAAAAGCTGAATGCTAATAACAAAATCTACTTAGCTGATTGTTCTTCTTTATCTGTTGAAAAAGTTAACCAATTCAGAAGATCTTGCTTCGAGAAAAACATTTCAATGACAGTAGTAAAAAATTCATTGCTTAAAAAAGCATTGGAACAAGCTGCTGATAGTCGCTTAACAGGTTTAATTCCTGCATTAAAGGGCGCGACTGCATTGATCTTTACCGAAGTAGGAAATGCTCCTGCTAAGTTAATTAAGGAATTCAGAAGAAAAAATGATAAGCCGCTTTTAAAAGCTGCTTTCGTTGAAGAGAACATTTACCTAGGCGATAATGAACTTGAAGCTCTTGCGAACATTAAAAGTAAGAACGAGCTTATCGCAGATGTGGTTGCCTTACTTCAGTCTCCTGCTAAACGCGTTATCGGAGCTTTGCAAGCAAATGCAGAGAAAAAAGATGCCGCTTAATTGGCAAACAGCTTAAAGAACGAAAAATAAAAAATTAATTAGTAACAAATTTAAAAATCAAATACAATGGCAGACGTAAAAGCAATTGCTGAACAGTTAGTAAATTTAACTGTTAAAGAAGTGCAAGAATTATCAACAATACTTAAAGATGAGTATGGAATCGAACCAGCAGCAGCAGCAGTAGTTGTAGCAGCAGGTGGTGGAGCAGACGCAGCAGCAGTTAAAACATCTTTTGATGTTATTTTAGTTGAAGCAGGTGCAGCAAAATTAGGTGTTGTTAAAATTGTAAAAGACTTAACAGGATTAGGTTTGAAAGAATCTAAAGATCTTGTTGATGGTGCACCAAAACCAGTTAAAGAAGGTGTTTCTAAAGAAGAAGCAGAATCAGTGAAAAAACAATTAGAAGAAGCAGGAGCAAAAGTTGAGATTAAATAAGCTGTTTCTAATACACAATTTATAGTCATTATCCTCATTGTTCCCGTTTGGGAACGATGGGGTACTTGGCTTTTAGAGTGTTTATAATCGTTTTTTCTTATTAACCTCGTTTGTTGTAATATTCATTTATGTTATAACAAACTTAATACTTAAGCACCTTGGCTCAAATTAAAAAAACACAGAGAATAAGTTTTGCATCTATTAAAAGTCAAATCGATTATCCTGACTTTTTAGATATTCAACTTCAATCGTTCCAAGACTTTTTTCAGTTGGAAACTACTTCTGAAAATCGCCAAAACGAAGGATTATTTAAAGTTTTCGCTGAGAACTTTCCTATATCCGATGCACGGAATAATTTCGTGCTTGAATTCTTAGATTATTTTATTGATCCCCCTCGCTACTCTCTTGAAGAGTGTATTGAGCGTGGTTTAACATACAGCGTGCCGCTTAAAGCGAAATTGCGTTTGTATTGTACCGATCCTGAACATGAAGATTTTGAAACAATCGTTCAGGATGTATACTTAGGTACTATCCCTTACATGACTCCAAAAGGTACTTTTGTTATCAATGGAGCTGAACGTGTAATCGTATCTCAGTTGCACCGTTCACCAGGTGTGTTCTTCGGTCAAAGCCGTCACGCAAATGGTACTAAACTTTATTCTGCAAGGGTTATCCCTTTCAAAGGTTCATGGAT
This sequence comes from Bacteroidia bacterium, assembly GCA_044377775.1. GTDB lineage: Bacteria > Bacteroidota > Bacteroidia > 2-12-FULL-35-15 > 2-12-FULL-35-15 > 2-12-FULL-35-15. The sequence continues at coordinate 12,649 of JBILYL010000001.1, read as the reverse complement.
AGAGTTTTCTACCGATATCAATAACGTGATGTATGCTTACATCGATCGTAAGAAAAAATTACCTGTTACTACCTTATTAAGAGCTATCGGATTTGAAAGCGATAAACAAATCCTCGAAATATTTGGACTTGCTGATGAAGTAAAAGTTAGCAAAGTTGCCCTTAAAGCTTCTATCGGACGTAAATTGGCTGCCCGTGTTTTGAAAACATGGATCGAAGATTTCGTTGATGAAGATACCGGTGAAGTTGTTTCTATTGAACGTAACGAGGTAATCATCGACCGCGAAACGATCTTGGATAATAATCACATCGATATGATTGTTGATGCAAATGTTAAATCTGTGATCCTCCACAAACAGGATGTGAATGCAGGTGACTACGCGATCATCTACAATACATTGCAAAAAGATACTTCCAACTCTGAAAAAGAGGCTGTGGAGCATATCTACCGTCAATTACGTAACGCTGAACCACCTGATGAAGAAACAGCTCGTGGTATCATCGATAAATTATTTTTCTCTGATAAACGTTATGATCTTGGTGAAGTAGGCCGTTACAGAATCAACAAAAAGTTGAATCTGAATACTCCTTTTACTACTAAGACGTTAACGAAAGAGGATATCATCTGTATCATCAAATATTTGATTGAACTTATCAACTCAAAAACGGATGTGGATGATATTGACCACTTAAGTAACAGACGTGTTCGTACCGTTGGTGAACAATTGTATTCTCAGTTCGGTGTTGGTCTTGCTCGTATGGCTCGTACTATCCGCGAACGTATGAATGTTCGTGATAACGAGGTGTTCACTCCAACAGATTTGATCAATGCGAAAACATTATCTTCTGTTATCAATTCGTTCTTCGGAACAAATCAGTTGTCTCAATTTATGGATCAAACAAACCCTCTTGCAGAAATCACGCACAAGCGTAGACTTTCGGCACTAGGGCCAGGAGGTTTATCCCGTGAGCGTGCTGGTTTCGAGGTTCGTGACGTTCACTATACGCATTACGGTCGTCTTTGTACTATTGAAACTCCTGAAGGACCAAACATCGGTTTGATTTCTTCTTTGTGTGTATTCGCGAAAATCAATAAATTAGGTTTTATTGAAACGCCTTACATGACCGTAACAAACGGTAAAGTGGATATGGAAAAATCTGTTACTTATTTAAGTGCAGAAGAAGAAGGACAAAAAATTATCGCACAGGCAAATACTCCGGTTGATGCTAAAGGTAATTTCTTAGATAAAAAAGTTAAAGCTCGTTATGAAGGAGATTTCCCGGTTGTAGAACCTGAGAAAATCAACTTGATGGATGTTGCTCCTAACCAAATTGCCTCTATCGCAGCTTCATTGATTCCTTTCTTGGAACATGATGATGCGAATCGTGCCTTGATGGGATCCAACATGATGCGTCAGGCCGTTCCTTTATTACGTCCTGAAGCTCCAATTGTTGGTACTGGTCTTGAGCCTTTAGTTGCGCACGATTCACGTGTACTGGTAAATGCTGAAGGTGAAGGTACTGTTGAATACGTTGATGCAAATGAAATTGTGATCCGCTACAACCGTACGGATGAAGATCGTTTGATCAGCTTTGATGATGATATCAAACGTTATGAATTAACGAAGTTCCGTAAAACCAACCAAAGTACTTGTATCAACTTAAAACCAATCGTTAAGAAAGGTGAAAAAGTTTCTAAAGGACAAGTATTGTGTGATGGTTATGCAACTCAAAATGGTGAATTAGCGCTTGGTCGTAACATGAAAGTGGCATTCATGCCTTGGAAAGGTTACAACTTTGAGGATGCGATCGTTATCTCTGAGCGTGTTGCTCGTGAAGATATTTTTACATCTGTTCATATCGATGAGTATGCATTGGAAGTACGTGATACAAAACGTGGTTTAGAAGAATTAACTTCTGATATTCCTAACGTTTCTGAAGAGGCTACTAAAGACTTGGATGAAAACGGATTGATCCGTATCGGTGCTGAAGTTAAAGAAGGTGATATTTTGATCGGAAAAATTACTCCGAAAGGAGAAACGGATCCGTCACCGGAAGAAAAACTTTTACGCGCGATCTTTGGTGACAAAGCTGGAGATGTGAAAGATGCTTCTTTAAAAGCGCCTCCATCATTACGCGGTGTTGTTATCGATAAAAAATTGTTCTCAAGAGCAATTAAAGATAAAAAATCAAAAGCGGAAGAAAAACCACTTCTTGATAAAATCGATAAAGAACACAATGCAGATGTTGCTGCTTTAAAAACTAGACTTATTGATAAATTATTCACCTTGGTGAATGGTAAAACATCTCAAGGTGTTATCAATATTCTGAAAGAAGAAGTAGTTGCTAAAGGTGTTAAGTTTACTCAGAAAAGTTTAGAGAAAATTGATTTCTCTACTGTTAATGCTAGTAAATGGACTACTGATAAAGATGTGAACGATCAGATTAAAATGTTACTTCACAACTATAATATCAAATACAACGATTTACTTGGTGCATTTAAACGTAAAAAGTTTGCCGTTACAATTGGTGATGAATTACCTGCTGGTATTGTACAACTTGCAAAAGTGTACATCGCTAAAAAACGTAAGTTGAAAGTGGGTGATAAGATGGCTGGTCGTCACGGTAATAAAGGTATCGTTGCTCGTATCGTTCGTGATGAAGATATGCCGTTCCTTGATGATGGAACTACTGTTGATATCGTATTGAATCCGCTGGGTGTACCTTCCCGTATGAACTTGGGACAAATTTATGAAACCGTTCTTGCTTGGGCCGGACAAAAATTAGGTGAGAAATTCTTCACTCCAATTTTTGATGGTGCAACTACTGATCAATTAAATGAATGGACTGATAAAGCAGGTTTACCTCGCTTTGGACGTACTTATTTAACAGATGGTGGAACAGGTGAGAAGTTTGATCAGCCGGCAACTGTAGGTATTATCTACATGCTGAAACTTGGTCACATGGTGGATGATAAGATGCACTCCCGTTCAATCGGACCATACTCTCTTATTACGCAACAACCATTGGGCGGTAAAGCTCAATTCGGAGGTCAGCGTTTTGGTGAGATGGAGGTTTGGGCTCTTGAAGCATTTGGTGCTGCCAACATTCTTCAGGAAATCCTTACAATTAAGTCGGATGACGTTGTAGGACGTGCTAAAGCTTATGAAGCTATTGTTAAAGGTGAAAATATGCCAACTCCGGGAATCCCTGAATCATTCAACGTATTGTTGCATGAATTGAGAGGTTTAGGATTGAATATTTCACTTGACTAAAAATAAGTTAAAAGTTTAAAGTTTGAAAGTTTAAAGCTTCATGACTAATGAAATTTGACTTTCAGACTTTAAACTAAACAACTTTGAACTTTGAACTTTTTAACTTTTTTAACTTAATAAAACATGGCTTTCAAAAGAGACATCAAATTAAAAAGTAACTTCTCGAAAATTACCATCAGCCTCGCATCTCCGGAAGCAATTTTGGAGCGTTCAAGTGGTGAAGTTGTAAAACCAGAAACCATCAACTACAGAACATACAAGCCTGAAATGGGTGGTTTGTTTTGTGAGCGTATTTTTGGACCGGTTAAAGATTGGGAATGTGCTTGTGGTAAATATAAACGCATTCGTTACAAAGGAATTGTTTGTGACCGTTGTGGTGTTGAAGTAACTGAAAAGAAAGTACGTAGAGAGCGTATGGGACACATCAATTTAGTTGTTCCTGTTGCTCACATCTGGTACTTTAAATCATTGCCAAACAAAATTGGTTATCTGTTAGGTCTTCCAACTAAAAAGTTGGACATGATCATTTATTATGAACGTTATGTTGTAGTAAATGCTGGTGTTAAAGCTGTTGATGGTATCAATTATCTTGACTTTTTATCTGAAGAAGAATATTTGAATATCCTTGATACGCTTCCAAAAGACAATCAATATTTAGATGATACTGATCCGAATAAATTCATCGCGAAGATGGGTGCTGAAGCGTTACAATCGCTTTTAAGCCGTGTTGATCTTGATGGATTATCTTTCGACTTACGTTTAAAAGCAAATACTGAAACGTCTCAACAACGTAAAAACGAAGCATTGAAGCGTTTGCAAGTTGTTGAAAGTTTCCGTCACGCAAATCAAAATGTAGAAAATCGTCCGGAGTGGATGATCGTAAAGATCGTTCCTGTTATTCCACCGGAATTGCGTCCACTCGTTCCATTGGATGGTGGCCGTTTCGCTACGTCTGATTTAAATGACTTATACAGACGTGTTATTATCCGTAACAACCGTTTGAAACGATTGATCGAAATCAAAGCTCCTGAAGTGATCTTGCGTAACGAAAAACGTATGTTGCAAGAAGCGGTTGATTCATTATTCGATAACTCCCGTAAATCAAATGCAGTTAAAACTGAATCAAACCGTGCTTTAAAATCATTGTCTGATTCATTAAAAGGTAAACAAGGTCGTTTCCGTCAGAATTTACTTGGTAAACGTGTCGATTATTCTGCACGTTCGGTAATTGTTGTTGGACCGGAATTGAAATTGCATGAGTGCGGATTGCCTAAAGATATGGCAGCAGAATTATTCAAACCGTTTATCATTCGTAAAATGATTGAGCGTGGTATTGTTAAAACTGTAAAATCTGCAAAGAAAATTGTTGATAAAAAAGAACCTATCGTTTGGGATATTTTAGAGAACATTTTGAAAGGACATCCTGTTCTTTTGAATCGCGCTCCGACATTGCACAGATTAGGTATCCAAGCTTTCCAACCAAAATTAATTGAAGGAAAAGCAATCCAATTGCACCCTTTGACTTGTACTGCGTTTAACGCGGATTTTGACGGGGATCAAATGGCGGTTCACGTTCCATTGGGACATGCTGCTATCTTGGAAGCACAATTGTTGATGCTTGCTTCTCATAATATCTTGAACCCTGCGAATGGTGCTCCGGTTGCCGTTCCTTCTCAGGACATGGTGCTTGGTCTTTACTACATGACCAAAGGGAAGAAAACAATGGGTGATGAAATTGTAAAAGGTGAAGGATTATCTTTCTATTCTCCTGAAGAAACAATCATTGCTTATAACGAAAAACGTGTTGACCTGCATGCTTGGGTGAAAGTTCGTTTGGAAGTGAAAGAAGGTGATAAATTAGTAAACAAATTAGTTGAAACTACTGTTGGTCGTATCTTGTTTAATCAGGTTGTGCCTAAAGAAGTTGGTTTTATCAACGAATTGTTGACGAAGAAATCATTACGTGATATTATCGGAAACATTGTTAAGGAAACAGGTATGGCGAAAACCGCTAAGTTCCTTGATGAAATGAAAACATTAGGTTTCATGAGTGCATTCCGTGGATGTTTATCGTTTAACTTAGGTGACGTTATGGTTCCTGAGGATAAAGGTAAAATGATCGCTGATGCGAATACGCAAATTGATGAAGTAGTTGCCAACTACAACATGGGTTTCATTACCAACAATGAGCGTTACAATCAGGTGATCGATATCTGGACACATACAAACTCCCGCATCACTGCGAAAGTATTGAATACATTGACAACTGACCGTCAGGGATTCAATCCGGTTTATATGATGTTGGATTCAGGAGCTCGTGGTTCTAAAGAACAAATCCGTCAGTTAGGTGGTATGCGTGGATTGATGGCGAAACCGCAAAAAGGTGCAGGTGGTGGAGAGATCATCGAGAATCCGATCCTTTCTAACTTTAAAGAAGGTTTATCGATCCTTGAGTATTTCATTTCTACACACGGTGCCCGTAAAGGTCTTGCCGATACAGCCTTGAAAACTGCTGATGCTGGTTACTTGACAAGACGTCTAGTTGACGTTGCTCAGGATGTAATTATCACTGTTGAAGATTGTGGTACTTTGCGTGGATTGATCGCAACACCATTGAAGAAAAATGATGAGGTTGTTGAATCTTTATATGATAGAATTTTAGGTAGAACTACTGTTCATGATGTTTATCATCCTTTAACAGGTGATATGATCATCGGTGCAGGTGAAGAGTTAACAGAAGATTTTGCAAAAATTATTTCTGAATCTCCGATCGAAGCTGTTGAAATTCGTTCTGTATTAACCTGCGAAAGTAAAAATGGTGTTTGTGGAAAATGTTACGGACGTAACTTAGCTACAGGCCGTATGGTTCAGCGTGGTGAAGCAGTTGGTGTTATTGCTGCTCAGTCAATTGGTGAGCCGGGTACTCAGTTAACATTGCGTACATTCCACGTGGGTGGAGTTGCGGGTGGTTCTGTTGCTTCTTCTAAATTGGAAGCGAAGTATGACGGTATCCTGGAGATTGACGAATTGAAAACAGTGAAGCGTAAAAATTCTGATGGAAAAACCGTTGACGTTGTTATTGGTCGTTCTGCTGAAATGCGCATCATTGATGCAAACACTAGAATTGTTCTTACAACAGGTAATATTCCTTACGGTTCTCAATCGTATGCGAAGCATTTAGATAAAGTTAAAAAAGGAGATTTGATCTGTGATTGGGATCCGTATAACGCTGTTATCGTTTCTGAATTTGCTGGTAAAATCGAATTTGATAACGTTGAAGAAGGTATTACTTTCCGCGAAGAGTCCGATGAACAAACTGGCTTTAAAGAAAAAGTTATTGTTGAGAGTCGTGATAAATCAAAGAATCCTTCTATCAAGATTGTTGTTAGCAAAGAAATATTGCGTACGTACAACATTCCGGTTGGAGCGCATATTATTGTTAATGATTCAGCGAAAATTGAAGCAGGACAAATCCTTGTTAAGATTCCTCGTTCTTCCGGTAAAACCGGTGATATTACAGGAGGTTTACCACGTGTTACGGAGTTGTTCGAAGCTCGTAACCCTAGTAATCCGGCTGTTGTTTCTGAAATTGACGGTATCGTTTCTTTTGGTAAGATCAAACGTGGTAACCGTGAGGTATACGTTGAATCCCGTACTGGTGAAAAGAAAACATACCTTGTTCAGTTATCGAAACATATCCTTGTTCAGGAAAATGATTTCATCAAAGCTGGTGAGCCATTGTCAGACGGTGCTATCACTCCAAGTGATATACTTGCTATCAAAGGGCCAACTGCTGTTCAGGAATACTTGGTAAATGAAGTACAAGAGGTATATCGTTTACAAGGTGTGAAGATCAATGATAAACATTTCGAAGTAATCGTTCGTCAGATGATGCGTAAAGTAGACATCAGCGAAGCGGGTGATACTATCTTCTTAGAAAAACAATTGGTGAACAAAGCTGAGTTCATGAAAGAGAACGATAACTTATATGCTAAAGTTCTTATTCTTGAGCCGGGTGATTCAACCTTATACAAAGCTGGTCAGATCATCAGTGCACGTAAATTGAGAGATGAAAATTCTTCATTGAAACGCAGAGATATGAAGATCATTGAAGCTCGTGAAGCAGTTCCTGCTACATCAAGCCAAGTGTTACAAGGTATCACACGTGCATCATTGCAAACCAATAGTTTCATGAGTGCTGCATCGTTCCAGGAAACAACGAAGGTGTTGAACGAAGCTGCTGTAAGCGGAAAAGTAGATCATTTGTTAGGATTGAAAGAAAACGTAATCGTTGGACATTTAATTCCTGCAGGTACCGGCTTAAGAGCTTACGACAAAATGATTGTTGGTTCACAAGAAGAGTACGATCGTTTATTGGCTTCTAAAAAAGAAGCTGCTTTGGAAGAAGAAGCGTAGCCATCGAATTACTAATTTGTACGAATAATACGAATTACGAAACGGAAGCGAAAGCTAAATAATAAGGAGAGGGAAACAGAAATGTTTCCCTCTTTTGTTTTTGGTGAATTTGGATTTGGTTGTTTTATGGGTTATATTTGGTATAATCATATCTCTTAAATTATTCTCATGAAAAAATTACTTGTCATTATAGTTTGTTTTCTATTATATCCATTTTGTTCTTCTGCAGCGGTTCTGCACCACTTGGTTTTGATGGGTCAGGAATTGGATATGCATATAAAAATACCTTCAGTAATTTAAATGTAAATATACAACCAGAGTTAGATAATGCCGCTCCTATTGTTGCTGGTGGTGGATTAGAATATAAATGTAATAGTTTTATCAATCGCAAAAATAATGATGTTTATTTGCCAGATGGCCCAGCTTCGACTTTGCTTACTAGTTTAATAAGAGATCAAGGATTCTGTATTTCATCGTCAACGCAAGCAGGGAATGTATATGGTTCTTCTTCTGGATTTCAGCAACTCGAGTTTGATGTGAATTCCTTAACAGATAATGTCGGTTTCCAATATAGAGAACAACCAGGTGTATTTAGTTATACAAATTTGTCATCGAGTGTGGTTCCCTGTTTTGCTATAGTTGGTCCGAATTCGTGCTTATCAAATCTGAGTAGTATTTGTGCTGGAGACGTTTTGTGTTTGTTGAATAATTATAATTCTTCTAAGGCAATAGCAGGTCAGAAGCAAACAGATTTTGATCAACTTATTGATGGTGGAAATACAAATTTTTTAATAGGACAAATTAATAGTTCAATGTCCTCAGGACTGCTAAAAAATTTATTATTAAGCAAATCTCCATACTTGAGTGATAAGGTTTTAAATGAAATGTTGCAAAGGGTAAATCCTCTTCCCCCAGGGCACATTAAACAAATTATAATTGCAAATTCCCCTGTCACTAAATCGATTTTGGATGAAATAATAAATTTGAACTTGCCAAATGGAATTCTTAATAATATTTTGGCAGAGCAAAGCGGTGTGTCAGCAAGAAGTGAAAAAGAAAAGGAAGTTGATTACTATTTTTTTCAAGCACAGTTGGCTGAAGTGAATTTAAAACAAGGTTATTTAGAGTTAGAAAATATTGATAGTTTGAAATTGCTTTCACAAAAAGACTCTAGTCTAGCTGGTTTGTTTAAGCAAATTGAGATTCTGATAGAACAAGGTAATTTCTCCGATGCACATTTGTGTTTACAGAAGATCCATTCCAAAGAAGAAGTAGGAATACATAGTGATAAATGTAAATTGAGTGCAATTCGTTTGTATCTATCGGAAAATAATTTGTCTTGGTTCGATATGACGGCTGGTCAATATGCTATAGTGAAACAGATTTATGAGAATAATCCTGACTTAGCAATTGAAGCAAGAACAATATTGTCTTTAACAAAAGGTTTGCAATATGCCCGTTACCCATACGATGCGAATTCTATGAGAAGCATGTCTGTTGCGAATGAGGAGGAAGGAGACATAATTAGTAAAAAGGCTTCGAATTTTTCAGTATATCCTAATCCATGTTCAGATTTTACGAAAGTGGTTTTTAACTTGAAAGAAGTTTTAAGTGCGGAATTGATAATTTATAATGTGATGGGAGCATCCGTATATAAGAAAAATATTACAAATGACTCTTCGTTGATTATTGATACAAAAAATTTCACAAACGGAATCTACTTTTTTGTTTTAAATACTGATAAAGGGATTGTGGATAAGAAAAAAATTATTTTTTCCAATTAAATGAAAAAAGCAATCAAAATATTATTCATTGGCATCTTTGTTTCATTAGAGACGTATGCTCAGGTGTACTTCAATAATAATTATGAATATTATTCTTCTATATCGAATGCTAGCACAGTGATTGAGCTTGATACAAATGGTTACTTGTTTCCTAGTTGTAATTATGGGAGTGGATATGGTTCTTTATTAATTAATAGAGTAGACTCAGATGGAGATACTCTTTGGACTAGAGAATACATAAAAAATTTGCATTCATACTCCACTGGTGCATCTAATTCTATTATTAAAACATTTGATGCAAGTTATGTTTTTTGTGGCTCTCTTTTGGATTCTATAGGAAATCGTGATGCTCTTTTAGTGAAGTTAAGTATTAATGGCGATACTCTTTGGACAAAAACATACGGTGGTGCAAATTTCGATAATGCAAATATAGTTTGTCAAACTTCAGATAGTGGCTTTGTAATGATGGGAGTTACACAAAGCTTTAGCACAGGTTCTGCATCAGATTTTTATTTAATAAAAACAGATAAAAATGGTGTTTTTCAATGGCAACAAGCTTATGGTACTACGCTTGCAGAAGACTGTGTTTCTGGCCAAATTACATTAGATGGTGGTTTCGTTCTCTCGGGTCACAGAAACAATCAATTGCACATTGTTAAAGTAGATAGTAATGGAAATTTTCAATGGGAAAAATTGTACTCAGGGACAGCTGGTCAAGGTTTTGTTAGGCAATTGGTTGATAGCACTTATATCTTAGTAGGCTCAAAGTCTATTGTTGGTTTATCATATCAAGCTTATATGGCGAAACTTACAAAGTTAGGAGTAGTTATTTGGTCACAAACATATGGCGGAGTTGGAGATCAACAATTTTTTGCCGTTCCAATCGTTTTATCTGATGGCAGTATAGTTTGTTCTGGAGTGAGTACAATAACGGACCCGTGGGGCCTATTAATTAAAACAGATAGTCTAGGAAATCAGCAATGGCTGAGAACTTATTATAAAGATCCTACAAAGGATAATTACTTTTATGACGTAAAGAGGACATTAGATAATGGTTTTGTAATGAGTGGGTTTGGTTTAGTCGCAACTTCAGATCCTTGGTTAGTAAAGGTAGATAGTAGTGGTTGTGAAATAGCAAATTGTAATGTAGGTGTTAATGAAGTACAAATTTTAGATTCTCAATTGTTTCTGTATCCTAACCCTGCTTCTTCAGAAATTAACATTTCAATTGATGGAGAGAATATCAATGAATATGAAATCAGCATCATAAATATTTTAGGAGAAATTCAAAAAGTAAAAATTGAAAATTCAAAAATAGCTGTTTCGGAATTCGCTTCCGGTGTGTATTTTATTTCTGCTATTCGTAAAGACGGAAAACAGCGAATCTCACAAAAATTTGTGAAAGAATAGGGCTTTTTAACACTTATTTCTGCCATTAAAAGCCCATATTTTCAACGTTTTTTCTTACCTTAGCCTTCCTAAAAATAAAAATCATGGAAGATCAAAATCAAAATAATCAATTGAACATTGAGTTGAGCGAAGAAATCGCAGAAGGAATTTATTCAAACCTTGCCATCATCACACATTCGAATTCTGAATTTGTTGTTGACTTTGTAAGGATGATGCCCGGAGTGCCAAAAGCAAAAGTGAAATCCCGTATCGTATTAACGCCTCAGCACGCAAAACGTTTAATGAAAGCCTTGAAGGATAATATTTCAAAGTTCGAACAAGCACATGGTGTGATAAAAGACACGGACATGCCAAATGTATTGCCGATGAACTTTGGTGGACCAACGGCGCAAGCTTAAATTAGTGATAAGGTGATTGGGTGATAATGTAATAATGTAATAAGGTGATTGGTTGATCATGTAATCAGGTGATCATGTAATAAGTAAAACACCCTATTACCCTTTTGCCTTACCACCTTATAACTCTAAAAAACCACTCATCATAAATTTGCATATAAAGCTGTTTTTTGAACGTAAATTACTTGAAACAAAATCTCTAAAAATGAATATTAAAAAACAAATTATCCTCGCATTGGTACTTATTGCTGCCGATTTAATAGTTGCGCAAACACTTACCAACAAGAAAGATGGTAATTATAAATTCACGGTCCTGAAAAATCTTGATGCAACGGAGGTTCAGAATCAAGCACAATCAAGTACTTGCTGGTCGTTTTCATCGCTTTCGTTTTTTGAATCGGAAATGATCCGTATGGGAAAACCAAAAGTAAATCTGTCGGAAATGTTTATCGTGCGAAATGCCTACATGGCAAAAGCGGATAAATACGTTCGTATGCATGGATTGATCAATTTTGGTCCCGGTGGTGCTTTTCACGATGCAGCTTATGTGATCAGGAATTTCGGTTTGGTTCCGCAATCGGCTTATTTAGGTTTGGTGAATGGTGATAAAGAAATTAATCACAACGAAATGGATAATATGTTGAAAGCGCAATTGGATGTTCTTGTGAAGGCGAATAATATTTCAACAGGTTGGTCTAAAGCGATCAATTCTACGCTGGATGCCTATTTAGGTGAAGCGCCTCTGTCATTCGACTATCAGGGAAAAAAACATGATTCCAAATCATTTGCAGCATCATTGGGATTAAATATGGATAATTATATTGAGATCACTTCTTTTTCTCATCATCCATTCTATTCAAAGTTTGCATTAGAAATTCAGGATAATTGGGCTTGGGATCAATTATATAATGTGCCGCTGACGGATATGATTGATGTTGTTGACAATGCAATTATGAATGGATATTCAGTTGCTTGGGGTGCCGATGTGAGTGAAAAAGGTTTCTCTTATAAAAATGGTGTTGCCATTGTTCCTGATTTAGAGTGGAGTGATGTGAAAAAAGAAAAAGTAGATTCAGTGATTTTAAATCCTGGAAAACAAAAAGAAATTACTCAGGCGATGCGTCAATTGGCTTTTGATAATTACGAAACGCAGGATGATCACGGTATGCACATTGTTGGAATGGTGAAAGATCAAAATGGTACAAAATACTATATCGTGAAAAATTCATGGGGTATAAAAAATAACGATTGTGATGGTTATTTCTATGCATCCGAAGCATATTTAAAATACAAAACAACAAGTATTATGGTGCATAAAGAAGGTGTAAAAAAAGAGATCTCTAAGAAGCTGGGATTATAGAATCCTTAAA
>JBILYL010000244.1:0-4666 GCA_044377775.1 Bacteroidia bacterium | reverse complement strand
TACAGTTTTGATTTACATTTTCTACACTTGATTTTAATTTTGAATTTAATGTATTAACATCGTAATATACTTTACAACTAGAATGAGTTATGGTGATTATTGATATTAAGATAATAATTTTAAATCGAGTTAAATAAATCATATTAGGACATGTTTTTTAGTTGTTTACAGGGCTATTATTGTGCAAGTCAAAAAGGGGTAAAAACTAGTAAAAGTCTCTAACCCCTGTCTTCATTCGTGGAGAATACCGGATTCGAACCGGTCGCCTCTTCACTGCCAGCGAAGCGCTCTAGCCAAATGAGCTAATCCCCCAATTTTTTTGTGAAAGTAACAAATAAATAGTTCTCCGATAAAAAATAAAATACATTATATTTGAATTCTATTAGTTAGTTTTTCGAATTATGGCAGAAGATAGAATAAATTCAAGCAAAGCACCCGAACCTGTTGGCGCTTATCCTCATGCGCGCAGAGTAGGTAACTTATTGTTTCTTTCAGGGGTTGGTCCGCGTGAACGTGGATCTAAAAAAATTCCTGGAGTTGAACTCGATGAAAATGGAAACATTGTTTCTTACGATATCGAAACACAATGTAAATGCGTGTTTCAAAATATTAAATACATTCTGGAAGATGCCGGTAGCAGCTGGGATAACATTGTGGATGTGCAGGTTTTTCTTACCAATATGAAAGATGATTTTGCAACCTACAACCGCGTTTATGCTGAGTGGTTTAAAGACAATCAGCCTTGTAGAACAACCATTGAGATCAACTGTTTGCCGACTCCTATTGCAATTGAATTAAAAGTTATAGCAACTTTATAATTACCACAGAGAAACAGAGAAACAGAGCATGGTTAAAGAAGAAAAAAATGTTGTAACAGGTCAAATACTAGATGCATGCATTGAGGTGCACCGGAATTTAGGCCCGGGATTGCTTGAATCTACCTATGAAGCATGTTTGATGAAAGAGTTTGAATTGAGAGGTATTAAAGCGGAAAGACAAATAAAAATCCCAATCAGGTACAAAGAATTTGAATTGGATCAAGATTATCGGATTGATATTTTGGTTGAAAACGAATTTATTATTGAATTAAAAGCTGTAGAAACAGTTTTGCCCATTCATAAAGCTCAGTTAATAACCTATTTAAAACTTGCAAATAAACGAATTGGATTTTTGATAAATTTTAATGAATCCAGATTAATTGATGGATTCAGCAGAGTTATTCAAGGATATTAAATTTATAATTTCGTATTAACAAATCAAAAATAAACCCCTGTTTCTCTGTGTCTCAGTGGTGAAAAAAAAACTTATGAATTATAAAACATATACCGGTCTCAACCTTTCGCAAACTGCAAAGGATATCCAAAAGACCTGGGACGAAAATAATACATTCGAAAAATCTATCACTTCCCGTGAAGGAAAAACGCCTTTCGTTTTTTATGAAGGACCGCCAAGTGCAAACGGATTGCCAGGTATTCACCATGTAATGGCACGTTCGATTAAGGATATTTTTTGTCGTTACAAAACACAAAAAGGCTTTCAAGTAAAACGGAAAGCGGGTTGGGATACACACGGTTTGCCAATAGAATTGAGTGTTGAAAAGACTTTAGGGATTACAAAAGAAGATATTGGTAAAAAAATAACTGTTGAGCAGTATAACATTGAATGTCGTAAAGATGTCATGAAATATACGGATGTGTGGGCGGATGTAACAGCAAAAATGGGCTATTGGGTAGATATGGAACATCCATACATTACCTACGATAATAAATACATTGAAAGTGTTTGGTGGTTGTTGAATAACTTGTATGCGAAAGGATCGATCTACAAAGGATTTACCATTCAGCCCTATTCACCTGCCGCGGGTACCGGATTGTCATCCCATGAGTTGAATCAACCGGGATGCTACAGAGATGTGAAAGACAGATCGGCTGTGGCGATGTTTAAGGCAGTTCAAAGTTCAAAGTTGGAAAGTTTAAAGTTAGCTGGAGATGTTTATTTTTTAGCTTGGACAACAACTCCCTGGACATTGCCTTCTAATACTGCGTTGGCTGTTGGTAAAAACATTGACTATGTTTTAGTGAAAACATTTAATCCCTTTTCTCACACCATTACAAATGTTATTCTTGCAAAAGAACTTGTTGGAAAACATTTTCCGGAAAAAAATAAAGAATTAAAGTTTGAAGATTACAAAGCAGGAGACAAAGCTGTTCCTTTTGAAATTATATCTGAATTCAAAGGTTCAGAATTCGCAGGAATTTCTTACGAACAATTATTGCCATTCTCACAACCAACCGATGGAGATGCATTCAAAGTGATCATCGGTGATTTCGTTACAACAGAAGACGGAACGGGAATCGTGCACATTGCCCCAAGTTTTGGTGCAGACGATTTTAGAGTCGCGAAACAAAATGGAATTGGCTCATTAACACTTGTTGACAAACGCGGAAAATTTTTACCTGAAATAGTCGATGGTGTTTTCTTGTATGGCGAAGAATATGTGAAAGAAGCCTATTTAACGGATGTAGAGAAAGAAGTTGAATTCCAACATCAGAAAAAAGTATTGGAAGCGTCAGGAAAAATAAAAGAGCTGAAAGCATATCTGAGCGTTGACGAACGCATCGTTTTAAAATTACAGGAAGAAGGAAAACTTTTCAAAAAGGAAACCTACGAACACAGTTATCCGCATTGTTGGCGAACAGATAAACCGGTTTTGTATTATCCCTTGGATTCGTGGTTTATAAAAACGACCGATTACAAAGACAGAATGATTGCTTTGAATAAAACCATCAACTGGAAGCCGGAATCAACTGGTACAGGCCGTTTTGGTAACTGGCTGGAAAATTTGAACGACTGGAATTTATCGCGTTCGCGCTTTTGGGGTATTCCAATTCCTATCTGGACAAGTGAAGATAAAACCGAACAAATTTGTATTGAATCGGTGGAGCAGCTGAAAAAAGAAATTGAAAATGCTGTTACAAAAAATGCGATGACAGACAATCCGCTTGCGAAATTTAATGCAGGTGATATGTCGGAAGGAAATTACAATTCATTCGATTTGCATAAACCTTATGCTGATAGTATTATTCTGGAGCGCAATGGTAAAAAGCTTTTCCGCGAACCGGATCTAATTGATGTGTGGTTTGATTCCGGGGCAATGCCCTATGCGCAATTGCATTATCCGTTTGAGAACAAAGAATTAATTGATCAGAAAAAATATTTCCCTGCCGATTTTATTGCTGAAGGTGTTGACCAAACCCGTGGTTGGTTTTTTACACTGCATGCAATCGGTACCATGTGCTTCGATTCTGTCGCCTTTAAAAATGTAGTATCCAACGGCTTGGTGTTGGATAAAAACGGACAAAAAATGAGTAAGCGTTTAGGAAATGCTGTTGATCCGTTCATCACTATTGAAAAATATGGTCCGGATGCAACCCGTTGGTATATGATCACCAATGCAGCTCCTTGGGATAATTTAAAATTTGATTTAGAAGGAATATCAGAAGTGCAACGTAAATTTTTTGGTACGCTTCACAACACTTATTCGTTTTTCTCATTGTATGCAAATGTGGATGGATTCGCTTACAAAGAGGCTGAAATACCAATGTTGGAACGTGCAGAAATCGATCGATGGATTATTTCTGAATTAAACACCTTGATAAAGAAAGTGGACGAAGCGTATTCTGATTATGAACCGCACCGTGCTGGCAGATACATCGAGAGTTTTGTGGATGAACATTTGAGTAATTGGTATGTTCGACTGTGCAGAAGACGTTTTTGGAAAGGAGATTATTCGGAAGATAAAATTGCTGCTTACCAAACGTTATATCGTTGTTTAGAAGTGATCGCGCAATTATCTGCGCCTATTGCTCCCTTCTTTATGGATCGTTTGTTTACAGATCTGAATTCAATTACACACCGCGACAAATCTGAATCGATCCACCTGAGTGACTTCCCTGTTTCGGATACATTCTTAATTGATAAAGATCTAGAAGAGCGGATGGAATTGGCACAAAAGATCTCTTCGATGGTTTTGTCTATCCGTAAAAAAGAAAATATCCGTGTTCGTCAGCCTTTGGAAAGAATTCAAATTCCTGTTTTGGACGATTCTTACAAAGCAAAAATTGAAGCGGTGAAAGAGCTTATCTTGTCGGAAGTGAATGTGAAGAGTTTGGAATTGGTAGATGAATCACAAACGCAAATCGTGAAAAACCTGAAATTGAATTTCAAGACGCTTGGAAAAAAATGTGGTAAGCACATGAAATCTGTTCAGACCTTTGCGAATGAAAATGCGCAGGCGATCATTACAGGAATTGAAAAGACCGGCAATTTTGAGATGAAATTTGATGGCGAATCGATCGTTTTGGACACCGAAGATGTGGAGATCATACCGGTAGATATCCCGGGATGGAAAGTGGTAAATTCCGGACAACTAACTGTTGCTCTGGATGTTACGATAAGTCCGGAGCTCCGCGAAGAAGGACTTGCCCGCGAATTGGTAAACAGGATCCAAAATCTCCGCAAGGACAATAATTTGGATGTGACAGACCGTATTGAGGTGAAAATTCAGAGAAATAATGCGATAAATTCGGCCATAAATAATAATTTGGACTATATTTGCGCGGAAATTCTGGCTTCATCGTTAGAACTTGTTGATACTGTGGAGCCT
>JBILYL010000034.1:0-13713 GCA_044377775.1 Bacteroidia bacterium | reverse complement strand
TTCGATCTTCACATTTCCGCTAACACTAGATAATGTATTTTTCAAAAGATTCAACGGCTTTTTTGGAATGATGAATGAAGAAGCCGCTTGTGCTTTTGCATCTGTTCTTCTGTAACGAACCAACTTGTGAGCATCTGTAGCAACAAAAGTGATGCTGTCTGTAGCCAATTGACAAAAAACGCCTGACATTACCGGACGTAATTCATCGTTACCTGTTGCAAAAATTGTTTTATTGATAGCGGAAGCTAAAACACTCGCATCAATATCAAGCGATGAACCTGATTCCAAACTTGGTAATTTCGGGAATTCTTCACCATTGTGACCTGTTAATTTGTATTTACCGTAATCGGAAATGATTTCAATGCCAAACTTTGCATCATCAACAGAGAAAGTCAAAGGCTGGTCAGCGAATGTTTTCAATGTATCTAAAAGTAACTTTGCAGGAACAGCGATGCTTCCGGAATCTTTCGACTCAATATTGATGGAAGTTGTCATTGTTGTTTCCAGGTCAGAAGCTGAAATTTTCAATAGCCCTTTATCTATTTCGAAAAGAAAATTATCTAAAATAGGCAAGGCATTATTTGAGTTAAGCACACCACTGATGGCTTGTAATTGTTTTAATAAAGAAGTACTGGAAACAATAAATTTCATATCGAAATGGATTAATAGGTTTTTTTCTACTAAGCAAATATAAATATTAAAACAAAAAAAAAACCGGAATTAAACTTTAGTTTCAACCGACTTTTTAACAAAAAAAGTCCCTGCTGCCAGAGACCTTTTACTATTTGAGGTTCATAAGAACCGTCACACTTTCGGCTTATTTACCGGCAGATTAACAGGCTGAACGGTTTGGCCCGCACCTTTCAGAAAATAATCAATGGATGGCATTACTTTGCCGAACATATAAAACTGAACCATTACGAAATCCACCCCATTATTCATCAATGCATCCATACGTTCCTCATCAAAAATCAGCAACTGACCTTCCGAATCATAAGACTCCTTTTTAGGTTTTCTGGCATAAAATTTAACTTTATTGATTTTACCGTTCTTATCAGTAACTGTAAGTATATTGATAGGTTTGGACTTCAAAACCGAATCGATCTGATTTTGTTTGAGATCCACTTCAAAGCTTTCGAACGTGAGGATCTGAAAATATGACAAATACTGCTTAACAGCGATTGGATCAATGTTGGAGGCCGGCTTGTTATCCGCGAGCATCTTTATCTCATACTCGTTATTTCCTTTTACAGTTAACTCGTAACCGAAAGAAGGATTGTGGGGCACTTCCATTTTTACCGATTTGATATCATTCGGATTGTATTGAAACATGGTTCTATCTCTCCAGGCCCGCTCTTCCGTAAAATAACGGGTTGTTAAGTAACCTTCAAATCCGGGGATATAGGTAACAAAAGGACGCTCAGCTGTTTTCATTGTTTCGGGATCGATCATGATCATATAAGTCCCCTTCATATCCTTGGTTTCTGTTCCGACATAATATGCTTTGGTAAGCTCACCTTTCTGATAAATCTCACATTTCACAGCCTTGGCAGCCAAGCGTTTCAGAACATTATCCTGAGCTCTCTTCCCAACAGGTTCCTTCACATCGATTCGGTAGATGGTTTCAAGCAATGTTTCTAGTGCATCCATACGAACGTTATATTGCCCGTTAACTGTCCATTTACCAGTTTGGTCACGTTCAAGAGTGAGTTCCCTGCCATTTTTATCAGCCAAAAATATTTTATTGATAGATGCGGTATCCGTAACTGCGAAACTCTTCATTTCAGCACTCAACGTTCCTTTACGGTTATTGATAATGAACCAAAAAGAAAGCGAGCCCATTAATATCACCAATATTATTGCAATTCTATTTTTACGCATTAGGAAGTGTATTTACGTTTACGTCTGATGTTATAGATGATTCCAAATACCACTAAAAGGAACAGTGGTAATGCGGTATTAATGAGTTGCCATTTTACCCGTTCGTTCTTCAATTTCTTTTTATCCAGTAAACGCAAGCTCAGTTCACGGGCACGAACGCCAATTAAACCTGAATCGTCACAGAGATAGTTTACACAATTGAGAATAAAATTTTTATTGCCATACGTTTGGTTTGTATATTTATCATACCCTAAAGGCAATTTCTTTTGTGAACGGTAATCAATATCATTTCTGATAATGTCACCATCAGCGATAACGATCATTTTTGAATTTACACCATTCTCAAGAAAACCTATTGCTGTATCTTTTGCGATCTTAGGATCGAGATGATTTTTATATAGCGATTCAAATTTACCTTCTAGCAATACAGCAATATTCCGGTATGGGTTATTAAACTGTTTCTCATCCTGAGGCATATTCACCATTCGCAGATCAACTCTCACTGGTGCAAGAATTGACTTTGAATATTTTGAAGTCTGAAGTAAAATTGTTTTTTGAATTCCTTTTGAAGCAACAGTATCAATACTTCCTGCAAAATCGACTTTGATCACATCTAAATTTTTCACAATAGGGTGATTTACAGTTGGCATTATCAATGGAGAAAAGATCCAAGGCTTCATTTGAATATTTGCAGGTTGTCCTCGCATAGCAACATTAACAGGAATTGCAGACGATTGCATATCCACTACCATATCCGGATTTATTCTCACACCATATTTAAACAGAAGATCTTCCAGTCGTAAATTATAAGAAACAGCAAGTGTTCCCCCGTTTTTACGCAGACTATCAGGACTTGTGTACAAAGGATCGATCAACCAAAGTGCTTTTCCGCCCTTCATAATAAACTGATCAATGATAAATTTATCTTTATCGGTAAAAGAAGAATCCGGTTTTGCAACAATGATCGCATCAAAATTTTTCAAAGCATTTAGCTGCGCATTGATGCTGACTCTTTTAACTACATAAAACTCATTCAAAGCATCCGCAATGTCTTGAACAGCGAGTGTGTCCAATTCATCGTGACCTTCGACAAAAGCAACTCTCGGGCGGACATTCACACTCAGATTGCGTATACAACTGGCAAACTCATATTCAAGAGATTGTATCGAATTATTCAATTGCGCTTCAGAAGAACGCCCCATCTGTGTTTTCAACAATTGCCAAGGAAGTTCGTGACCGCGATAAGAAACGATTGCTCCGGGAAAAAGAATCTGCTGAGTTGTACCACTCTCTTCCTTTACTTCCAGATTGGTGGGTTCTAATCCTTTTTCATACAACTGTTTGTATACTTCGTTCTGTTGTTTTTTATCAACATTTTCGGTAGGATTAATAAACTCGTACTCAATATTATTATCAGAATAAGCTCTGAATTCATCGAGCATCTCTTTTGTTTCATCACGCAAGCGTTTAAATCCGGCAGGAAAATCACCTTCAAGGTACACTTTTACAAAAACAACATCGTCTAAATTTTTTAATAATTCTTTTGTTGCATCAGATAATGTATAACGTTTTTCTATAGTAAGGTCAAAGCGGTGAAACACAAACGAACCGACATAATTAAACATTACCAGAAGGGCAATGACTAATCCAAGTCCAATTAAATCTCGCTTTTTATTTCTATTTTTCATCAACGAATTACGAATCTGTATAATTTCACCTTCCGGTATTTTTTAATTTAAAAATCATTTAATCCAACCGGATAACAAAGAGTACTACCACTTTCTGCTTTCCAAAACAGTTTTGGTACTGAATATAAATACAGCGATCAGACTTACAAAATAGATCACATCTCTTGTATCTACAACGCCACGGCTCATTGATACATAATGACTATTTATCCCTAATGCCAATATTATATTATCAATTTTTCCAAAAAGCGAAAAGGAACTGATAAAATCAAAGCCAGTATAAATGAAAAAGCAAAGGAAAAGTGCAACGATAAAAGAAACAACCTGATTGTCTGTAATCGCGGAAGCAAAAATACCAATCGCTACAAATGCTGCACCCAGAAATAAGAGTCCGATATAGGAACCCCACATTCCTCCTGTATCAATATTTCCAACAGGGCTACCCAATTTATGCACTGAATAGTAATAGATCAGTGTAGGAAGCAGGGAAAACAACACAAGGAAAAAGCCGGCAAAATATTTAGCAAGAATGATCTGAAGATCAGTTAAAGGACGCGTTAACAATAACTCAATTGTTCCCGCTTTTTTTTCATCCGCAAAAGATCTCATTGTAATTGCCGGGATCAAAAATAAAAACACCCAGGGAGCGATAATAAAGAGCGAATCAATATTTGAATACCCGCTATCTAGCACATTTAAGTTATTGCTGGAGCCGGAATCGGATTTGATCCACCACATGAACAAACTGATCAGCAACAAAAATACACCAATAGCAATATAGCCAATGAGTGAACTTAAAAAACTGCGGATTTCCTTTTTTAATAGTGTAAACATATGTGATTGCAAAAATACTATTTTAATAGTATGGCGGGGATGTTTTATCACTGCTAATGTACAAATTATTTTAACAATCGGTTCTTAGTAAGTGTTAAAATTTGTCAATAAGATTACTCACAATGCCCCAATATTTAACAGAATGACAAAAAAATGGCTCCCAAACTCAATATTAGGCCGCATAGACAATTCTTATCCGATAAGTAAAATTACAGGAACAAGGATCTCTCCGCATTTGTAGAGTTAATAAAACACACCTAAGTTGGAGTATACTATCAGGAAAATAATTTTTTTTTTTTGAGATGTTGAATTGTAAGTGATTTCGAAAGGATTCGAGAAAACCGGTTGTCGCGAGTGATTAATCCAAATAGTATTTTGATAATAATTCGGTCAAAATGCCCCATTTATTATAAATTTGCTATCCTTAAATAAATATCCTAATCAATGAAAATTTTAAAATTTGGCGGTACATCTGTAGGCTCTGCAGAACGCATGCATGCCTTGGCGGAATTGATCAATGATAAGTCCCCGAAAATTATTGTATTATCGGCCATGAGCGGAACAACTAACAATTTAGTAGAAATTGCTGCTGCACTTTACTCGAAAGAAAATGAAAAAGCAAGTTCACTAATTAAAGCGCTGAACACAAAATATGAAGCAGTTATAAAACAGTTATATAAAACAGAATCGGGTTTAGATAAGGGTAAAGGACTACTTGAATCCCATTTCAGTTATCTTCATTCGTTCACGATGGATCTTTTCACGATCAATGAAGAACGCGCCATTTTAGCTCAGGGCGAATTGCTCTCAACAGCACTCTTCCATTATTATTTAGAGGAAATAAATATCGATTCCACGCTTCTTCCCGCTCTTAATTTCATGCGTATTGATGAAAATGAAGAGCCGGATATGAACTATATTGAAACAAATATTAAGCAGGAACTGGAAAAACATCCAAGTGCAGACCTATTCATTACACAAGGATATATTTGCAGAAACGCATTTGGAGAAATTGATAATTTAAAACGCGGAGGAAGTGACTATACCGCTACAATAATTGGTGCAGCAATTCAAGCTGAGGAAATACAAATATGGACCGATATTGATGGAATGCATAACAACGATCCGCGTGTTGTTGACAAAACACATCCGATTGCTGAGCTTTCTTTTGATGAGGCAGCCGAATTGGCTTATTTCGGAGCGAAGATATTGCATCCGACATGTATCCTTCCCGCTCAAAACAAAAATATCCCTGTAAGATTGCTAAACACCATGCAACCCCAGGCCAAAGGAACATTGATCAGTTCAAGAACTACCGGTGACAATATAAAAGCAGTTGCTGCAAAAGACGATATCACAGCAATCAATATCAAATCGGGAAGGATGTTATTGGCATACGGATTTTTACGAGCAGTATTCGAAATTTTCGAGCGTTATAAAACTCCGATAGATATGATCACCACATCGGAGGTTGCTGTTTCCCTTACGATTGACAACACAAAAAATCTGGAGGCAATCAAAAACGAACTGGAAGAATTTTGTAAAGTGGAAATAGAAACAAACTTAACTATTGTTTGTATCGTTGGAAGTTTTACTGCCGAGAAACAGGGATACGCTTTCCGCATTTTCGATGCTCTGAAAAACATTCCTATACGGATGATCTCTTATGGAGGAAGTGAAAATAATGTTTCCATTCTGGTTGACTCAAAATTAAAAAAAGAAACGCTGATCGCCTTAAATAAAGGTCTTTTCTAAGATCATTCTCAACGATCTCATTCAAAAGAAGAAAAAACAAATTTACCTCCCGCTCCAAATTGGAAAGGGTTTGATTACAAAAAAAATATTTTAAAATGTTTACACCTGATCTTATAAGTAAATTCGAAAATATCCCTACCCCCTTTTATTATTATGACACTAATGTTTTAAAACAAACGTTGGAGCTATTAAAAAAGGAAAGTGATAAATATGGTTTTATCGTTCATTATGCGACAAAAGCAAATGCGAACAATAAAATTCTGGATATTATCCGATCTTACGGATTAGGAGCAGACTGTGTAAGCGGGAATGAGATCAGAAAAGCTATTGAATGCAATTTCGACCCGAAACACATTGTGTTTGCAGGTGTAGGAAAAAGTGATGCCGAAATAAATATCGCATTGGATCATTCTATTTTTTGTTTCAACTGCGAGAGTTTGCAAGAAATGGAAGTGATCAATGAATTGGCACTTGCCAAAAACAAAACAGCAAATATCGCATTGCGGATCAATCCGAATGTAAATGCCAATACCCATAAATACATTACAACAGGCTTAGAAGAAAACAAATTCGGAATCAACTTGTGGGAGCTTGAAAGTGTTATTGAATCTTTAAAAGAATTAAAAAATCTGAAACTGATCGGCTTGCATTTTCACATCGGCTCTCAAATAACGGATATGAGTTCATTCAAATCCTTATGCATGCGTGTGAACGAAATACAATCGTGGTTCGTAAGTCACAAAATAAAAATTGAAAATATCAATGTTGGCGGTGGCTGGGGAGTTGATTACCACGAACCCGACAAGAACAGATTTGTAGACTTTGCAGCCTATTTTAAATTATACAATGATTTTTTAGAATTACGTCCCGGGCAAAAAGTACATTTCGAATTAGGAAGAGCGGTAGTTGCACAATGTGGCACACTTATTTCAAAAGTGCTGTATATAAAAAAAGGAGTCAGCACTAACTTCGCGATACTTGATGCAGGCATGACTGAATTAATGCGACCGGCATTGTATCAAGCGTATCATAAAATTGAAAACCTAAAACAATATCAAAACACAAGTACCAAATATCAAGACTTAAAATATGATGTTGTTGGACCTATTTGTGAGAGTTCTGATTGTTTTGGTAAAGCAGTAAATTTACCAGAAACATCGAGAGGCGACATCATTGCATTACGCACAGCAGGTGCTTACGGAGAAGTAATGAGTTCTTCTTATAATTTAAGAGATCGTGTGAAAAGTATTTATTCAGACGACTTACAATAAAAAAAACGCCAGGTAATTAGCCGGACGTTTTTTTAGTAAGAGAATCGAATTTTAAAACAATCCGTTTATTTCTGCATCAATTTTGTGAATGATCGAACCAAGATCTTCCGCATTTTCGGAAAAATTATTGTTGTCAACATCGATGATCAACAATTTTGCACCAGGGTGCTCTTGCTCGTATGAAGTAATAAACGCTTCGTAACGCTCATTCAAACGCTTCAAATAATCAAGACGAATTGCATTTTCATAATCCCGTCCACGCTTCTGAATCTGGTTTACCAAAGTAGGAACAGAAGCACGCAGGTAGATCAACAAATCGGGAGGAGCAATAAAAGACTCCATCAATTTAAAAAGCGCAAAATAATTTTCAAAATCGCGTGTAGTCATCAATCCCATCGCGTGAAGATTGGGTGCAAAAATGTATGCATCTTCATAAATTGTTCTATCCTGAATAACGGTTTTACCGCTATTTCGAATTTGCTGGACCTGTCCAAAACGGGAATTTAAAAAGTATACCTGCAAATTGAATGACCAACGTTGCATTTCTTCGTAAAAATCATTTAAGTAAGGATTATCATCCGCATCCTCGAAATGAGGCTGCCATTTGTAGTGTTTTGCTAAGAGTGTTGTAAGTGTTGTTTTACCCGCACCAATATTTCCTGCGATTGCTATATGCATATGAGTAGTAATAAAATAATTTGAATAAACTTAAAAACCGAAACGAAAATACGAATTCTATGATGCTGTGCAAGGAAAAAAATGAAAATTGTGGATAAGTTTTTCCGGAAAATCCGGCACTCTTTTTACTAACGAAAAGCACGCATTTAGATACTCTCTAAGCTGCATCACTGACTGTCGTTTCAAGCTTTTGAGTAAAACGAATAACAGTAGGAGCAGAAATGAACAGAAAAAATTATTCTGCGCTAAAAAGTGTTATCGAATTTTCGTTCTGAAGCATCAGCACGCCCATTTCAAGTCTGAAGTTGACAAAATCTGCTTCCGGCATATCAAATTCTTTTTCTTCTGTAGTTTTAATATTGTATGCCTTCACTTTTTTATCTTCTCTGAAATAGACCCAATCAGCAATCGGTTGAAACTGAATGGCATTTTTGATGGGTAATGTTTTATAATATGTTCCATAAATATCAAATATCAAAATCCCGGATTTGGGATTATTCAAATAAACCCTGTTATCGTATTCCAAAATACTAATTGGTTGTAACGTATCTGACAACAATGCATTCAAATTATTCGTCTGCTGAATTTGTTCCAAATTCCGATCCAACCTGATCAACGAAAAATTTTGCTGATCGTATATCCACATAGAGTTATTATGTGAAGAGCAAACAAATTGCGCCTGCTGAAATCCGATCTTATCAAAACTTACGGTTTCACCATTCGCGCTTAAGGTATTATCTAAAAAAACAACTTGAAGAAAATCTTTATAGAATAATAAAATTCTCAGCATATTTGAAGCATCGACATAAGAGATATTACCTAAATTTTTATTGCTGTATTTATAAAGCAACTTCCCTTTTTTATCGTATTTCAAAAGCTCGTTTGCCTCAACCACATATACATTACTTTGATTATCGGTTGTAAAAAAATCGCATTTAGCTTCAATTGAAGCAATACGTGTAAACGTGCTTTGAGAAAAACCGGTAGTGGAAATAAATAATAGTATTATGAGTAAATTTTTCATTCAAGCCCTAAGTTAGAAATAAATCACCTCGACTACGCAGGTATGACATTTATATTTTTGACACCGACAAGATTAAAAGCAAGCAGCCACCAATTTACATGTTTAATTTTTCAACATCCCCGACTTTGTCAGAAATAACAAATTGAATAGCGAAAACGAAAAAACGATAGGGCATAACAGACAAGAAACATTCCAAAAAAACTTTCTAGAGCATTATTCCCAAAAGCTCAGTATCTCTTCTACATATTTTCTATCATTGCTAAGTCGTGGAACTTTATGCTGACCACCTAGTTTATTTTTGGCTTGCAGCCATTTATAAAAAGTACCTGCCGGCAAAGATTTAACAACCGGTTGCTTTAGCGCGATATTCTGATAGCGCTTCGCTTCATAATCCGAATTGATCGATTTCAGAGCATTATCCAGTACTTCAGTAAAATATTCGATCTTATCAGGAGGCAGATCAAACTCAACCAACCATTCGTGGGCTCCATTATCATTACCATTCATATAAACCGGAGCAGCTGTATACTCAGCAATTCTGGCTCCTGTTTTTTCGCAGGCAATTGCCAAGGCTTTATCGGCATTATCAACAATTATTTCTTCACCGAACGCATTCATAAAATGCTTCGTTCTTCCAGTTATTTTGAAACGAAATGGATTTAAGGAAGTGAATTTGATCGTATCACCCAAACGATATCGCCACAATCCGGCATTGGTAGAAATCACCATTTCATAATTCACATCTTTCATCACGTCATTTAAAGAGAGTGTTTCGTCTGTACTTATATCTACAGGAATAAATTCATAATAAATTCCATAATCAAGCATCAACAGAAGCTCATCTGAATTTCTTTGATCCTGAATCCCAAAAAAACCTTCAGTGGCATTGTATAACTCTAAATAATTGATATCGGGTTTATTAAATATTGCTTTGAACTGATCACGATAAGGATTAAAATTTACTCCGCCATGAAAATAGACCTCTAAATTCGGCCAAACTTCAGCGATTGATTTTTTTCCGGATTCAGCCAATACTTTTTTCATGATCAGGAGCATCCACGAAGGAACACCGGCCAGACTCACTACATTTTCGTTAACGGTTGCCTTTGCGATCTTTTCAAGTTTTTCGTCCCATTTATCTAACAGCGCGATAGACAGATCAGGAGCACGAAAAAACTCTGCCCATACCGGTAAATTATTGATAACGATAGCTGACAGATCTCCGTTTTGTGATTCATGTTTCCCGAACTGATCTGTAACCAAACTCCCAGCTAATGCCAGATTTTTCCCAGTAAACAAATGTGTATCCGGGGTCAATGAACAATGAATCGCTATCATATCCCGTCCACCGTTATAATGACAATCATCTAGTGATTCTTCACTTACCGGAATAAATTTACTTTTATCATTTGTTGTACCCGATGATTTTGCAAACCACTTAATATCCGAATGCCACAAAACATTCTGCTCACCTCTGCGAACTCTATCAATAAAAGGCTTTAGTGATTCGTAATCCTGCAATGGGACATTATTTTTAAACTGTTCAGGACTGGAAATATTTTTAAAATCATGTGCTTTCCCCCATTCGGTATCCTTTGCCGATTGCGTCAACTTCAAAAGCCATTCATTCTGAACATCGTCAGGGTACTTCATAAAAAGCTCGATCTGATGAATCCGTTTCTTCATCCACCAGGAAGCTATTGAATTAATGATTGGCATATTTTAGTTCAACGTTTTTTTGTTATAATTTAAAGGTTTCTTGTTTGTCGTTTCGAACATGATCGAGTATTCTTAAAAACACAAAATCGTATAGCGAGAAAAAGTATTTGTCCCTTTGGTCGCGATGTTATTATTGTTGTGATTAACTTTTTCTTTTAGTAAAATACGATTCAATTTCTGTTAATGACAATGAGTTTAAGCACATCTCTTTCGTAAGCATCCCCTTTCTTGCTACGCAGGTTCCGAAATACATGTCGTGATATCCTGATTTTTCATGTGCATCCGGATTAATAGAAATTTTAACGCCACGCTCCAAACAATAAGGTATCCATCTCCAATCGATATCCAAACGATAAGGGTGCGCGTTCAATTCAATGATCACTCCGTTAGCGGCACATGCATCTATTATTTTTTTATGATCGATCGGATAACCCGGTCGTGACAAAAGCAATCGACCTGTTGGATGCCCCAGAATAGTAGTAAACGGATTTTCGATGGCTTTTAGTAAACGTGCCGTAGCCTTTTCCTCGTTCATTTTTAAATTTGAATGAACGGAAGCAACAATAAAATCAAACGATTTCAAAACGTCATCCGAATAATCAAGCGAGCCGTCATTTAAAATATCACTTTCAATTCCTTTAAAAATTCTGAATGGAAACAACTTTTTATTGAGTAAGTCAATTTCGGCATGCTGTTCAAACACTCGATCGGGCTTTAATCCTTGCGCATAAAATGCAGATTGTGAATGATCGCAGATCCCAAGATATTCGTAACCGAGCTCCTTACAATACTCCGCCATTTCCTTTAATGAATTCATTCCATCGCTGTATGTACTATGATTATGAAGAATTCCTTTTAAATCAGACAACTCAATTAACTTCGGAATTTTATTTTCTTTTGCAGATGAAACTTCGGTTAAACCTTCGCGCAACTCTGGTTCGATATATTGAAGTCCAAGTGATTCATAAATTCGAGATTCCATTTCAAGAACAGATGATGATCCCGATGTAAAAGTCAAGCCTGGTTTAAATCCCGCTTTTAGCAAATGATCCTGTGTTGCAGTTGTTTCAAACAATGTCGGATAAAACTGATCTTCGGAACAAGTGATCACTTTAATTTTCACATTTCGTTCATTCACCAATTCATCAAATGAAACATTCCCGTTAACAGCGATCACTATTTCAACAAGATCAATCACTTCACACTTCCTTCGCATCTGTCCGGTGAGCGCAACTAATTCGGTTTGATATTTATTTTTCAGGAAATCAACAAGATCCAATCCAAATTTTTCTAAGGATGCAAAATGAAATTTACCAATATTCAACTGAAAAAATTCAATTTGTTTTCTTACCTGTTCCTGTGTTTTAGCACCAAAACCTTTGAGGGCAAGCAATCTGTTTTCATTACATGCATATAAAAGTTCACCAACACCTTCTATCTCTAATTCACGCCAAAGCTGACCAACTTTTTTGGGGCCAATTCCCTTTATTTTCAGCATTTCTATCACACCAAGAGGTGTTGCAAGAAACAATTCGGACAACTCAGTAAGATTTCCGGTTATGAGCAATTCATTTATTTTTGCTGCAATCCCCTTCCCTATTCCTTCTACCTGTTCGAGTTCACTTAGTGACTTTCCTTGCAGATCAATATCCGTTTTATCTAATTTATAGGCGGCATTCGCTATGGATTTTATCTTAAACGGATTTTCACCATGCAGCTCCATCAATTGAGCAGTCAATTTTAGCGCATGTGCTATTTCTTCTGTCGTCATTCTGTAAAATTACAAATTGAAAACTGAAAAATTGAAAAATTATTTGTCTGAATTAATAAACTTTTTAGCTACCTTTAAATAAAAAATTACACGATGTATTTCAGAAACATTTTACTAATCTCACTTTTCATTTTTACAGGATATAACAAAAGTATTTTAGCTCAATTCGGCACAATGCCTCCATTTACGGTAGAGATAGAAGCCGTTATTACTGCACCACTTCCAGCATTGCACTCTTTTGCATTTGCCCAATCGGGCGACAAATGGCTGATCATCGGGGGAAGAACGAATGGATTACATGGATTAAACAGCAGCGGGGGATTTCCATCAGAATACAAAAACGATGCAGTTATCGTTATAGATACGAATACCTGGGCATATTATTCTGCCGATCTCAATCAACTTTCAAAAGCATTAGCCGATCCGATGCGCTCTTCAAACATGCAATACATACAGGAAGGGAATTATTTATATATGGTAGGTGGATATGGCTACGATAGTGTTGCAAGCATTTTTGTAAGTTTCCCGAAACTCACTGCTGTGCATGTAGATGACATGATCAATGCGGTTATAAATTCGCAACCTATTGCTCCAGCAATCCGCCAGGTTGCCGACACCAACTTATCAATTTGCGGTGGTGAATTAGGTAAAATCGGTTCTGATTATTATTTAATTTTCGGACATAATTTCGGTGGAAGATATACAGATCCTCCTACCCCGTTATTTACTCAAACGTATAGCGACAAGATAAAAAAATTCAATTTAACGGATGATGGCACGACCATCACTTTATCAGGATTTACATACCAAACAGACACGAACAACTTTCATCGCAGAGATTTAAATGTTGGCCCTATCGTATACCCCGACAATTCTTTTGGTTTGGGTGCTTACGCAGGAGTGTTCAGAAAAGACTCCAATCTGCCCTACCGTGAACCGATAAGAATTAGTGCTACTGGAACAACAATAAACGCAAGCTATCATCAAGTAATGAATCAATATACTTGTGCATTAATGCCGGTTTACGATTCAATAACACAAAAAATGTACACTACTTTTTTCGGAGGGATCAGTATGTATAATTACAATGAT
>JBILYL010000243.1:0-4689 GCA_044377775.1 Bacteroidia bacterium | reverse complement strand
TGGATTTAAAAAACTTATTAGACTATCGTTTTGAGCATTACATTTTTTTTCATCTCTGTAAAGCATCAGGTATCCATTGCTGTCATAAAAACGGATCTCAGGTATTCCGATGCCTTCTGTGTAAAATTTATTAAAGGAGATAGTATCCTTTAAACAAAAACTATTTTCCGTTGTTATTTTATTTCTTTTTAGATATTGGTTTAAACTTTTCTGATTTTCAATTTTGGGATTACGTACACCAAAACTGTATAAAAGTATTTTAGTACATCCTGATTGTAAAATGAATATTGCTAGTAGAGCAAATGCGTATATGTATTTTTTCATAATTTTATATTTAAATAATTAGTAAAGAGGCGCAATCCTTTCAAAGAAAGCGCCTCTTGATTTATTTTTTTATTACTTAATAAATACTACTGAATACAGTGATTTTGTTTCAATTACTTTATATTTTCCTTTTTTAACAGTGAATTTTTCGATTCCCAATTTTGAACAAACTTCTGCTGGTAATTCGTAAGATGCAGGGACTTCATAAAAACCATTTATAAATTGTGTTTCATAAATACCCTTTTGTTTACCATTTTTAGCGAAGCTCATTTCTAAATTACCAGTATTATCGTTTATATTCGCTGTTATCGATCTTGAACCGCCTACTGTAATTCTGCAAATTCCTCGGCCTTCACAGTTTGGTCCATGTCCAAATTCAACTGATATTGTTATAATCGGCCCAGCATACGTAACTGTTGTTGCTAATAAAAAAACTGCTGCAATAATTAATTTTTTCATAAATTTTAAGGATTAATTGTTTTTTAAATAATTTTTAAATAATTTCATCCTTGCAATCAAGCCGCAAGGTTCGCTTTGCTCAACGGCTCTTCAGAAGAGTGGTCGGCAATTAATGTTTAATTACTTTTTTTGTTTTACCTCCTTTCAAATAAGTTAGTGTCTAGCCAACTTGTTGTAAATGAAGAGCCGTTTGTATTTCGACTCGTTAATATCGCTTAACTTGCTTTTTATTTCGATTAAGCGCTCGCAAATGTAGATTATAATAAATCTCACCCAAATGCATTCTTCTCATTAAATAAGGTTTCGAGCTATTATTATTTTTACCTAATTACTTGAAGATTAGCTCTCCCCAAATTGTTGAGGTATTGTCCCGAAAGCATTTTTAATAGTTTTAAACAATGTTTTTGATTATGTGAGATTTTATCTAATAATGTAACTTTTAGCTTTTTCTAAAATTGAAATATTATTTTTCTATTCTATTTTAAGAAATTAAACTGAAGTTGTTTTTGATAATTTTAACATTGCAAAATCGGATAGAAAATCATTTAATTTATTTCCTCCCCTCCCCCCTCCCAAACCCCTTCTCTCCTTGCGTTTCATCTATCTCTTTTTTGCTTATCTTTGTACTAGTTCTTTAACACTTATCAAGAAAGGCGGAGGGACAGACCCATTGATGCCTTAGCAACCTTCTGAAAAGAAACGGTGCTAATTCCTGTCTTGCAATTTTTTGTCGGTTCAGATAAGTTGAGTTTATATTTTTGAAAGCACATGAATCAAAATAACTCCACTCCTCTGACTGTAAAAAGTGAGAGGATTTTTTTTTGACCCTTGTTAAAGAATAGGAAGGCAACAAAAATTGAAGCCGGATATTAAAAACAAAAAAAATAAAAAAACACACGGTTAAAAATTTAAGAACCGTTTACGTATGAGTGATATCAGAAAAGAATTAGAAAAAAGAGTGTTGGTGATCGATGGTGCAATGGGCACCATGATACAGCAGTATAAGCTGGAAGAAAAAGATTACCGTGGTAAGCGGTTTTCCGATTGGCACAAAGACTTGCAGGGAAACAACGACCTCTTGTCGATCACGCAGCCCGGCATTATTAAAACCATCCATAAAGAATATTTAAAAGCGGGTGCCGATATTATTGAAACCAATACGTTTAGCGCAACTACCATTGCGATGGCGGATTACGACATGCAGGAATTTGCCTACGAACTCAATTATGAATCAGCGAAAATTGCGAAAGAAGCGATCGTTGAATTTCAAAAAGAGTCGGGTGATACAACACCGAAATTTGTTGCCGGTGCATTTGGTCCTACCAACAGAACCTTGTCTATGTCGCCCAATGTGAACGACCCCGCTTACCGTGCGCTTACATTTGATGAATTGGTAACGGCCTATTCCGAGCAGGCAAAAGGATTGATTGAAGGTGGTGCCGATGTGTTTTTGGTTGAAACAATATTCGATACCTTGAATGCGAAAGCGGCATTGTTCGCGATACAGAATGTCTGCAAAGAAAAAAACAGAATTATGCCTGTAATGGTTTCGGGAACAATTACCGATGCCAGTGGAAGAACATTATCCGGACAAACTACCGAAGCATTTTTAAATTCTATTTCACATGTTGATCTGTTGAGTGTAGGATTAAATTGTGCCTTGGGAGCAAGTGAGATGCGTCCCTACTTGGAAGAACTGTCGAACAAAGCGCCATTTTATGTGAGTGCTTATCCCAATGCCGGCTTGCCGAATCAGTTTGGAGAATACGATCAGGATGCGCATGAGATGGGACATCAGATTGAAGATTTTTTGCTGGCGGGATTTTTAAATATTGTTGGTGGATGCTGCGGAACAACTCCGGCACACATCAAGCGCATTGCCGAATTGGCGAAAGTAGCGCAGCCGCGTAAAAAACCGGAGCCCGATACATTGATGCACCTGAGCGGATTAGAACCCCTAACACTCCGCCCCGAAAGTAACTTTTTGAATGTGGGTGAACGGACAAATGTTACCGGTTCAAAAAAATTCCTTCGTCTGATTAAAGAAGAAAATTATGAAGAGGCATTGTCGATCGCCCGTGAACAGGTGGAAGGCGGAGCACAGGTGATTGATGTGAACATGGATGAAGGGATGCTGGATAGTGAAGCGGCCATGACGAAATTTTTAAACCTCATCGCTTCTGAACCGGATATTTGTAAAGTACCCATCATGATCGACTCTTCTAAATGGACCGTGATTGAAGCCGGATTAAAATGTGTGCAGGGTAAAGCGATCGTGAATTCCATCTCCTTAAAAGAAGGGGAAGAAAAATTTATTGAGCAGGCGCTTAAAATTAAACAATACGGTGCAGCCGTTATTGTGATGGCTTTTGATGAAGTGGGACAAGCGGATACCTTGCAACGCAGAAAAGATATTTGTAAACGCGCCTATGATGTGTTGATTGATAAAGTTCATTTTCCTCCACAGGATATTATTTTTGATCCGAATATTTTTCCTGTTGCTACCGGCATGGAAGAGCACCGCTTGAATGCGCTCGATTTTTTTAATGCTACAAAATGGATCAAGGAGAATTTGCCGTATGCAAAAGTGAGTGGTGGTGTGAGTAATGTTTCTTTTTCTTTCAGAGGTAACGATCATGTGCGCGAAGCGATTCATGGTGCATTTTTATACCATGCCGTTAAAAACGGAATGGATATGGGTATTGTTAATCCGGCACAGCTGCAGGTTTATGATGATATTGATAAAACATTGTTGGAACTGGTGGAAGATGTGTTGCTGAACAGAAGAGAGGATGCTACTGAACGCTTGGTCGATCATGCCGAATCGTTAAAAGGTATCACAAAAGAAAAGACGGAGAAAGATGAGGAGTGGAGAAGAAGAACAGTGGAAGAGCGCTTGAGTCACGCTCTGGTAAAAGGATTGGTTGAATACATTGATGTGGATACGGAAGAGGCGCGTTTGAAATTAGGTCGCCCTTTGCATGTGATCGAAGGTCCCTTGATGGATGGGATGAATATTGTTGGTGATCTTTTCGGAAGTGGAAAAATGTTTTTACCGCAGGTGGTTAAGAGCGCGCGTGTCATGAAAAAAGCGGTCGCTTATTTAGAACCATACCTGCAGGCCGAAAAGGAAGCAAATCGATTAGCAGGTATTGTCGGTGACGGAAGATCAAATGCCGGTAAGATATTGATGGCTACCGTGAAAGGCGATGTGCACGATATCGGAAAAAATATTGTAGGTGTTGTATTGGCCTGCAATAATTATGAGATCATTGATCTGGGAGTGATGGTTGCCGCGGATAAAATTTTAGAGGAAGCGAAAAAACAAAATGTTGATATCATTGGTTTGAGCGGATTGATAACGCCCTCGCTGGATGAAATGGTACACGTGGCAAAAGAAATGGAGCGCTTAGGATTTAAAATTCCGCTGCTGATCGGTGGTGCTACTACTTCTAAAGTTCACACCGCTGTGAAGATCGCACAGAATTATTCGGGACCTGTTGTTCATGTGAACGATGCGAGTAAGTCGGTGCCCGTTGCCAGTAGCCTTATCTCAAACGAATTGCGTGATGCCTTTATGGCTGATGTAACAAAGGATTATGACCGTGTGCGCGAACAGAATAAAAATGCGCAGTCGCAAAATAAATTTATTCCGATCGCGGAAGCACGTGAAAATAAATTTCCGATTGATTGGAAAAAAACTGAAATTAGTAAACCTGCTTTTATCGGAAACAAAATTTTTGAAAATTATTCTTTGTCAGAAATTGCAGAGTACATCGACTGGACACCCTTTTTTATTTCCTGGGAAATGAAAGGATCGTATCCGAAAATCCTGAAAGATCCTACACGTGGTGAAGAAGCACGCAAGCTTTTTGGAGATGCACAAGCAATGTTGAAAAAGATCAT
>JBILYL010000242.1:0-4715 GCA_044377775.1 Bacteroidia bacterium | reverse complement strand
CGGTGATGTTTTTGGATCACCGGTTGTTGATATTCCTTTTATTACAATTGCCGGACAATGGTACGACTACAAAGTAATTCACGATCATATCACAGGAAAGATCACGATATACAGAGACAATCAATTTGTAACTTCATGGACCGATCCATCTCCGTTAACTACAACCGGAAATGCAATTTCTTTCCGCACAGGAAATGCAAATTTCGCTATCAACGAATTAAAAGTATATCGTTCCAGAAATACTTCATCTGCAAATATAACAGCAGGAGCTGCCAGCACGAATGACATCCGTTTTCAAAATCAAAATCCGACAACGTTTTCAGCAAAAGTAAAATCAATTTGTGCAGATACTGCCGGAAATCTTTCTGCAATTTTTTATCAGAATATCAATGTCGACTGGACAGTACCAAGTGCTGTTGATACACTCAATGACGGGACGGGGGCTGACATCGCGATCACAACCTCCGCAACAGATCTTTCCGCAAACTGGAGCATTTCCGATGATCCACATTCTGCAATCGCCCGTTACTGGTTCGCAATAGGAACGAGTCCGGGTGCTACAGATGTTGTGAATTGGACAGACAATTGGTATAGCGACAGTGTTACTGTTACAGGATTAAGTTTAGTGAATTTACAAACGTATTATTTCAGTGTAAAAGCGGAAGACGGAGCGGGATTAATTTCTGCTGTCGTTAGCAGTAACGGACAAATGGTACAGCTAACAACTACAGGAACGGAAGATCAGTCAGCCAGTTCCGGAATAACGATTTCCCCGAATCCATTCTCAAATAATTCAATCATAACGTACTCTTTATCCAAGAATTCTAATGTAGAAATTACATTGAATGATGTTTTAGGAAAAGAAATAAACTTATTCAATGCAGGTCAAACTGCAGGAAAACATCAGCTCACAATCAATGCTAATGAAATGAAATTATCAAAAGGGATGTATTTTATAAAAATCAGAACAGATAATTCGCAAAAAACAATTAAGGTCATCATTAAATAAGATGAACAGAATAATTTATTCATATCATTTTTTTATTTAGCCTTTGCTTTCGGGCAACCGGGGAAACCATAGACTTACGATATGCTTTTATCTCAATTGGTAACCGGTGATATTTTTATTTCAACTGAGAAAAAAAAGCATTCAAAAATATCCATTCATCAGGAAGAAGCAGAAAAATACGCGAAGTATAATTTCTCATCTAACGAACAATGGGAATTTTTTCGGACTTTTCAGACAGGTATCCCAAAATCCGTTCAAAAAAAAGAAGTGCATGAAGAGCATGCAATTTAAATAAAAGAGTTTACGGATGGCACCCATACAGGAGTGCCGGATTGGAAGCAAACTACGACTGGAATAGCTTAACCAATCTGTGTTATTTTTCCTACGAAGTAAATTCATCAAACGGAAATCCCATACCCATCCATGCAAACAAATTAAGGTTCCCAACCAAAAAAAATTATAAAGATTGTTATTTTGCTTAAATTTGATTTTAAAATTAGAAAATTAATAAATGAAGGAATCAAAATACAACCATCTTAAAACAACAGAAACAGATGCTTTTTTAATTGGCGCAGGGATAATGAGCACTACTCTAGCAACACTTCTTATTGAACTCTTTCCGGAATGGAAAATTCAAATAAGTGAACGCAGAAATAGTGGCGCACAAGAAAGCTCATCAAGTCTTAATAATGCAGGAACGGGACATTCAGGGTATTGTGAATTAAATTACACTCCCGAAGATGCAAATGGCAACATTGATATTTCTAAAGCGATCATGGTGCATAAAGCGTTTTCTAAATCGAAAGAGTTTTGGCAATATTTAATTGAAACGGGAAAAATCAAAAGTGACATACACACAATCACAAAACACATAAGCTTTGTAAGCGGAGAAAAAAATGTAGATTATTTGCATAGAAGATGGGATGCAATGACAAAATCTGATGAGTTTAAAGATTTAGAATATTTTTATAAAAACGAAGATCTTTTCAAAATAATCCCATTAATGATGGAAGGCAGAGATATTAATTCTCCTTGTGCAATTACCGTTCACGATGGTTATGATATTGATTATGGTAAAATTACAAAGTATTTAATTCAAAATCTACATGAACACAATGTCGATATTAATAAGAATCATGAAGTTATTGATTTATACAAAATAGGCAACAAATGGCAGGTTATTCAAAAAAACATAGTTACTAATGAAATAAGTAAAGTTGAAACTAAATTTGTTTTTATTGGTGCAGGCGGAGCCGCTATTACTTTATTAGAAAAATCAGAAATTCCTGAAGCTAAAGGTTATGCCGGTTTTCCTGTTTCTGGTGAGTGGTTAATTTGTGAAAATCAACAGGTTGTCGAAAAACATTTTTCTAAAGTTTATGGTAGGCCAAGTGTTGGATCTCCTCCGATGTCAACGCCACATTTAGACTTACGAACAATTAACGGAAAGCGCTGTTTACTTTTTGGTCCTTATGCAGGTATGTCAACAAAATTTTTAAAACACGGTAATTGGACAGATTTTTTTAAGTCAATTAGAATAAATAATATTGTTGTGTTACTTGATGCAGGGGCTCGTAATTTAGGATTAACAAAATATTTAATTAAAGAGCTATTTAAATCAAAAGCAGGAAGGTTTAACGTTTTGAAAGATTATTACCCAAATGCAAATCAAAAAGATTGGAATGGAGCTGTAGCAGGTCAAAGAGTTCAAGTTATAAAAAGTGTTAATGGAAAAGGTGTGATTGAATTTGGAACTGAATTGGTTACGGCCAAAGATGGAAGTTTAGCATGTTTGCTGGGCGCAAGTCCGGGAGCAGCTACTTCAGTGAAAGTAATGCTTGAGGTGATAGAAACCTGTTTTAATATGAATGTTGCTACTAAAGAAAAATTAGCTGAAATGATTCCTACTTATGGCAAAAAATAATTGTCAGTTATTAACTGAGTATTTAGAATTCGTGCGATAAGTTAATTTTATTTTTATTTCTTTTTGTTTGAGAAATAATTAAGATAGGGCATATGGATATATTTTTAAAAATAGAACGCTGATGACTCAATAATTAATATTTTAAGTCAAAATCATTTCTAAGCATAATAATCATTGAAATTTGCATTCTTTTAGAATTATCAAAGAATCCTAATCTCTGCATTTAAATAGTATTAATTATATTTTATAGCACTATCAAATGTATCAGCGCTGCTTTGCATTAAATCAAATTCCCATCCTTGGGGATATGGCGCTTCCAATAATGAACCTTTTAATAAATAAGGATACATTTCGGCATAGGTTTGAATTTGATGTGCATTGACTCTCCTATAAATATGCGAACGGTGCAAATTATCAGGATGTTTAATGCCGGCAGCCGACATTAATTCTACAGCAGCCTTTACTGTTTCGTGTTGAAAGTTTGCTACTCTTACCTTTTTTAAATTAACATCTAATCCTTTAAATAAATTTGGATTTTGAGTTGCCACACCTGTTGGACAAGTATTTGCATTACATTCTAGTGCCTGAACACAACCTAACGACATCATCATGGATCTTGCAGCGCTACACATATCGGCACCCAAAGAGAAATTCTTTACTAAATCAAATCCTGTATGAACTTTAGCTGAAGCAATTATTTTAATGTGTTTTTTTAACCCAAAACCATTCAGCGCATCATATACGAATGCTAAACCTTCCCGCAATGGCATACCTACCGAATTACTAAATTCTAGTGGTGCGGCTCCGGTACCGCCTTCTCCACCGTCAACAGTAATAAAATCGGGCATTATGTTTGTTTGTATCATGGCTTTACAAATAGCAATAAATTGACTTTTTTGCCCAATACATAATTTAAATCCTATTGGTTTTCCACCACTTAATTCTCTTAGTTGTTTAATAAAATAAAGAAGTTCTAATGGAGTACCAAATGCTTTATGATAAGAAGGAGAAAGAACATCTTTTCCTTTTTCTACTAAACGTATTTTGGCAATTTCATCAGTAACTTTTGCAGCGGGTAAAATACCACCATGGCCAGGTTTTGCGCCTTGCGATAATTTAATTTCAATCATTTTTACATTTGGCAATATAGCGCGCTCTGCAAATGCAACTCCATTAAATGTTCCATCTTGGTTTCTACATCCAAAATAACCTGTTCCAATTTGCCAAACAACATCCCCCTCTGGCAACAAATGGTAAGGGCTCAAACCTCCTTCGCCTGTATTATGAGCAAAACCACCAATTTTAGCGCCCCCATTTAATGCCATAATTGCATTTTTACTTAATGAACCAAAACTCATAGCCGAGATATTAAAAATACTGGCGCTATAAGGCTGCTTGCAATCTGGGCCACCAACAGTAACCCTTGGGTTATGAACCCCATCTTCTAATGGCAAAGGTGCAATCGAATGATTTAGCCATTCGTAACCTGTTTCATAAACATTTAATTGTGTGCCAAAGGCTGTAGAATCTGCTACTCTTTTTGAACGTTGATAAATAACATTTCTACTTAATCGGTTGTAGGGTGCACCATCGGTATCCGATTCAATAAAATACTGATATACTTTTGGACGCATCCATTCTGCCCACCATCTCATGCGTCCAACAATAGGAAAATTACTAATTAAGCTATGCTGAGTTTGAATCATATCTTTTATTCCGAGTAAAACAAAAGGAATAATAATAACAAAGGACCATAAAAAGGCAGGATAAAAAGCACTAATA
>JBILYL010000240.1:0-4776 GCA_044377775.1 Bacteroidia bacterium | reverse complement strand
GGTGTTCCCATTGTTTTACCTTCAAATATCCCAGAAAGGAATTCCACTTTATCACTTTCTTTCCGCTGGGTAACGATGTGGGATTGTCCAGGACGCCTTCTGTCCAACTCAGATTGGATAAAATCAAGATCGATAATCAGTCCAGCTGGACAACCATCAAGAATACCACCCAACGCTTCGCCATGCGACTCGCCAAAAGTGGTTAAAGTAAATAGTTTTCCGATAGTATTGCCTGCCATAAAATGTTTTTACAAAACAGACAAATTTAATGAAAATTGACTGTAAAAACAGGATTTAATTGCAAATAATTTTCTGAGTAGATGAGCCATTTTCGCCAGCAATTTTCACAAAATAAACGCCTTTTCTGTTTGCCGAAATATCTATTTGTTTTTTATAGAAACCTGATACATTCTTTATTGCTTCCTGATACACAATACGACCTAAAACATCTGTAATAAAAATAGAAATATCCTGAGAAGCCGATTCGAAACTCAGATCGAAAAATCCATTGGAAGGATTCGGTGAAAGCGTAAGGGACTTAATCCCTCTTTCTTCAACAGAATTAGAATTACAAACAGCAGGTGCTGCATACATCTTATTGATACTGCAAGCCCCATCATCGGAGAAACCTGCGGCTATAAAACAAGAAGAACCGTTTGAAGGCAATCCGCTTAACGTATAAACTGTCGGACTTGTAAACGGTGCCGTAAATGTTTGGCTTCCTCCGCAACTACCAAATATTGTTAATGTTCCGGTAGAAGGTGCATTGTTAAAAACAACAGAACCGGATACTGAATATGAATTATCTGTGCTGTCGCAAACAGAAGGAGAAGCAGTTAAGGATACGAATGAACAAGAAAAACCACATGCTGTAATACCTGCTCCGGATGTTTGTTCGTAATGTATATTACCTGTCTCATCTGCATAATTAGAAATCATGGCAATATAAAATTCACCGGGAAGTGCTGCCGGGATAGAAATATTGATCAGGTTACTCCCAGAATAATCACAGCCTAAAATATGCGATGCATCAAGCATTGTATAGCATGCTCCCGACAATGTGGGAAAAGGACCCCAGTAAATAAAATCAACATCAATAGGTGTAGGAACCGTAGCGAAATCAAGCGCTGAACCGGTTATAGTGATCGCTCCGGGCACAACCACTTCAATTGAAAACCAAAAAGGATTTGCAACACTGCCCAAACAACCATAATCAGGTCCGCCTGGCGCTGGAAAACCTGTTGGTGCATCATAATCATATGCGGTACCCGTACAAAATGGTAAAGCGGTGATGCAACTGTCCTGTGCTTTTAAATTTAAACTGTTTAATAAAATTGTTGAGAATAATATAAGTATGTGTTTTTTCATTTTGAAGTATTTTTACCAAAGATAGTATTATTGGCAACTAATTTCAATTTAAATTGAGAGTAGAATTTAATGGTTTAAACCAGGTAGATTTAAACGAGTTAATTATGAACTATTCAGAGAAGTATTAAAGAAAAATAAAAGGTTGTCTTTTTAGATAAAATAATTGAAAATACTTCTCAATTTAGTATCTTTCAGCCATAATTAGTATGCAATGAAGATCCTTATTAAAAATATAAAACAATTAGTTCAAACCGAAGAGCTTCCTCGCATTAAAGTAACAGGAGAAGAGATGAAATATATCGCTTCTGTTTCAGATGCCTGGCTTGCCATTGAAGATGATAAAATTGCGGGATTTGGTAAAATGGAAGACTGGGAAGGTATTTCAGACTGGACGAATCTAACAATCATAGATGCAAGCGATAAAATTGTAATGCCTTGTTATTGCGACAGCCATACACATATTGTTTATGCAGGCAGCCGTGAAGGAGAATTTGTGGACAGGATCAACGGACTTTCTTATGAGCAAATATTTGAAAGGGGTGGCGGGATTCTCAACTCTGCAAAAAAATTATCGGACGCAACAGAGGATGCACTTGTTGAAAGTGCCTTAAAGCGTTTGAATGAAATAATGTTGCAAGGAACTGGAGCAGTTGAAATAAAAAGCGGCTATGGATTAAGTATTGAAGCCGAATTAAAAATGCTGCGTGTCATTAAAAAACTCAAAGCACTTTCACCGCTGACAATAAAAGCGACTTTCCTTGGTGCACACGCTGTTCCTGCTGAATACAAAAATGACAAACGAAAGTATATCGACATCATCATCAATGAAATGATGCCCCAAATTGAAGCAGAACAACTCGCAGATTATTGCGATATTTTTTGCGAACAAAATTATTTTACTAAAGAAGAAGCCATTGAAATCCTCACTGCTGGAAAGTCACACGGCATGACGCCCAAAGTACATGCCGAACAATTAAGCAATTCGGGAGGAGTATTAGCGGGTGTTGAAGTGGGTGCAATAAGTGTTGATCATTTGGAATTTGTCGGAGATAAAGAAATTGACGCATTGAAAAACTCGAAGACAATGCCAACAATTTTACCGGGCGCTGCTTTCTTTTTGAGTTTGCCATTACCTCCTGCCCGCAAAATGATGGATGCGGGATTAGCACTTGCTGTTGCCAGCGATTATAACCCAGGAAGCAGTCCTAGTGGTAACATGAACGTTATGCTTTCACTTTGTTGCGTACAATATAAAATGACTCCGGAAGAAGCGATCAATGCAACAACAATAAATTCAGCGTATGCAATGGATCTGAGTAAAACACATGGAAGCATTGCTATTGGCAAACAAGCAAATGTTTTTATTACAAAAGAAATTCCGAGCTATGCGTTTATTCCATATTCATTTGGAAGCAACTTAATTGAGACGGTGATCATTAGCGGAAAAATTGTTACCGGCAGGCAATAGACTAATAAAAAAATAAACAAAAAAGAACCGTCATTCCAAAGAACAAAGCAATGACGAGTAAATAAAATAAATAAAAATATATCATGAGTGATCAACTTATCGAATGCGTTCCGAATTTCTCTGAAGGAAACGACATGAACATCATCAAACAAATTACCAACGAAATAGAATCGGTGGAAGGTGTGAAATTATTAAATGTAGATCCGGGTAAAGCGACCAACAGAACGGTTGTGACCTTTGTTGGAAACCCTCAGGCCGTTATCGATGCGGCATTTTTAGCGATAAAAAAAGCAAGTGAGTTAATTGATATGAGCAAACACAAAGGAGAACATCCTCGCATGGGTGCTACCGATGTTTGTCCGCTTATACCCATTGCCGGAATTACGATGGAAGAAACTGCAGCGTATGCAAAAAAGTTAGGCGAACGTGTTGGGAATGAAGTTGGCATTGCCGTTTATTTATACGAAGCTGCACAAGCAGATAAAAAAAGAAATAATCTTTCCGTGATCCGTGCAGGAGAATATGAAGGTTTTTTCAAAAAAATTAAACTTCCTGAATGGAAACCGGATTTCGGTCCGGCTGAACATTCTGTAAAAGCAGGATCTACCGTGATTGGCGCAAGAGATTTTTTAGTTGCTTACAATGTAAATCTGAATACAACATCTACACGCAGAGCAAACTCTATTGCGTTTGATGTTCGTGAAGCGGGAAGAGTAAAGCGTGAAGGAAATCCTGTAACAGGAAAAATTGTAACGGATGACAAAGGAAATCCCGTTAATATTCCAGGTTCATTAAAATCAGTGAAAGCGATCGGTTGGTATATCGAGGAATATGGCATTGCCCAAATTTCTATGAACCTTACGAACATCAATATAACGTCAGTACACAAAGCATTTGACGAAGTGTGCAG
Source organism: Bacteroidia bacterium (assembly GCA_044377775.1). GTDB lineage: Bacteria > Bacteroidota > Bacteroidia > 2-12-FULL-35-15 > 2-12-FULL-35-15 > 2-12-FULL-35-15. The sequence goes on along the minus strand of JBILYL010000240.1, from coordinate 1,030 downwards.
CAAAGCGAATGAAAGAGGAATACGTGTTACAGGATCGGAATTGGTCGGACTTGTCCCATTAAAATCGATGTTGGATGCAGGGAAATATTTCCTGGAGAAACAAAATCGTTCAACTGGAGTTTCTGAAAAAGAATTAATAAAGATTGCAGTAAAATCTTTAGGCTTGGATGAATTATCACCATTCAAACCGGAAGAGCGGATCATTGAATATCTTTTGAAAGATGACACAAAATCACGTTTAATAAAAATGGATCTTGTTGCATTCGCTGATGAAACCGCGAGCGAAAGTCCGGCCCCTGGTGGTGGTTCGATCTCCGCTTATATTGGTTCATTGGGAATCTCTTTAGGGACAATGGTTGCCAACTTATCGTCACATAAGCCGGGATGGGACGAGCGCTGGAAAGAGTTTTCGGATTGGGCAGAAAAAGGACAATATTATAAAAATGAGCTATTGAAAATGGTGGATGAGGACACGAATGCCTTCAATAAGATCATGACTGCATTTGGTTTGCCGAAAGCAAGCGATGAAGAGAAAAAAGCGCGTACACAAGCCATTCAGGATGCCACCCGTTACGCAACAGAAGTACCATTCAAAGTGATGCAATTGTCTTACGATTCAATGGAAGTAATCAAAGCAATGGCAGAGATTGGCAATCCAAACTCGGTGACCGATGCTGGTGTCGGAGCGTTATGCGCCCGTTCCGCTGTTATGGGTGCCTTCCTGAATGTAAAAATAAATGCAGCGGGATTGACTGATAAAGCATTTGCAGAGAAACTAATTTCCGAAGGAAACGTATTAGAAGGTAAAACAAACGCTTTGGAAGCGGAGATCCTGAAAATTGTGAACGGAAAGATCTAATTGCAATAAACGATTATTTGTTTTCAGATAAAGTTTGGAATAAAGGTGACAACAGTAAAGAATGAAAAGTAAGACACAAACAAAAATAAACTATGTCATTCGCAGCTCAAATAAAAAGACAAATACTGAAGCATCCTGCTTTCCGTAGATTCTTTTTTTCGTTTCACTTTC
>JBILYL010000067.1:0-10167 GCA_044377775.1 Bacteroidia bacterium | reverse complement strand
GTTAGAAGGATTTGATAAAGATTGGCTACCCGGAATGACCAGCGCAAGTGAAGCCGTTTACACGAATCTTCCTCCCGGAACATATACCTTTTTAGTACGCGCGTTCAATAATGACGGAACAGGAAATATAAGGGCAACAGAATACAAATTTTATATTGCTCCTCCATTCTGGCAAACTGCCGTTTTTTATGTTCTTGTATTTTTGTTTGCGATCTTCGGATTGTATTTTTTTGATAAAATGCGGACACAAAAATTAAAAACTGCCAAAAAAGTACTGGAAGAAAAAGTAGAGGAACGTACAGAAGAACTTGCCATAAAAAATGCTGAATTGGCCGAAAAGAACAAAGACATTACTGATAGTATCCGATATGCAAAACGAATACAGGAAGCAATTCTTCCACCTGAAAATGTGATTAAAAATGTTTTTCCTAATTCTTTTGTTTTTGCTAAACCAAAAGATATTGTCAGTGGCGACTTTTACTGGCTGGATAAAAAAGGAGATGAAATTTTGTTTGCAGCAGTAGATTGCACCGGACATGGTGTTCCCGGTGCATTCATGAGTATTGTCGGTTCAACAATTTTAAACCAGGCAGTGAATGAAAACATTGCAATCATCCCATCAAAACTTCTAGATAAATTAAATAAGGGTGTGAGTGAAACGTTGAATCAAACTTCAGAGGGAACAAAATTCAGAGATGGAATGGATATAGCTCTGTGTGCAGTAAATTTTAAAACAATGGAGTTGCAATATGCTGGAGCCTACAACCCCCTATTTATTGTTCGCGGTAAAGAACTAATTGAATTAAAAGCTGATAACCTGGCAATTGGAAGTTATACGGAAACACACCAAAAACACTATACGAATCACATTGTTCCATTACAAAAAGGTGATACGATCTATGTATTCTCGGATGGTTATTCAGACCAGTTTGGCGGACCTGATGGCAAGAAATTTAAATTAACACAATTTAAAACCATGCTCTTGAATTTAAATGGCGTACCGATGGAACAACAAAAAATTGCTTTAGAGCGTTCAATAGAAGAATGGAGAGGTATGTTACAACAAGTTGATGATATGCTTGTGATCGGGGTAAAGATCTGATGAGCAAAAACTATTATTCTATTTCGGTTTTGGATATTGAACAGCAACTTCCTGTTATATTTACCAAAAATAGTTTCGTAAAGTATTAAATTAATGTTGCCGCTAATATGTGATTGATTACTGCTGATTATCTAACAGAATTCAAAACTAGTTTTAAAAGAAATATTTACATCCCCATATCACCGCCACCGCCTTCAAATCCGCCATTGTTCTGCTTTTCGGAGCGCGATTTTTTATTGTCAGACATTTTACCGAAGCGGTAACTAAACGTTAGTGTGGCAATACGTGATTCTCTTTTTCGATTCATCTCTTGATAAAATGCGGGATCATTGTTGGCTATAATTTGCATTTTACGTGCATCAGTAAGATCTGAAATGTTCAAACTCAAACTCGCATTTTTAAAGATCTCCTTTTTCAATCCAAGATCCATCGTGAACATTGATTTTACTTCTCCTTGCAAGGTTGCTGTTGGTCCCATATAATTTGCGGTAAATTGAATGTCCATATTTTTCCACACACGCATATTCGATAAAAGTTTAATGATGTAACTCAGATTTTCATTTTGTAAATCGGCCTGAGCACCACCATCAATAACAGTTTGAAAACCATTTGCACTAAATGTAATGTTCCACCATTTTGTAAGATCCGCTTTTAAAATAAGTTCCAATCCATACGATTGAGACTTATCAAGATTAATGAATGTGATAAAAGATGTTGTGCTGTCTGAGATCGTTTTATATCGCTGAATTACGCCATCTGTCTGACGATAATATGCCGTTGCAGTAAGAACACCCTTTTTAAAATATTTCATATAACTCAACTCGTAGGAATTAATATATTCCGGTCGTAAATACGGATTACCATACCGGATATTATACGGGTCAGAATAATCTTTATACGGATTTAAATTTCTTGTATTCGGTCTGTTAATTCTTCTGCTGTAACTCAACTGAAACTCTTGTTCCTTCTTCAGTTTTTGAGATAAGTGAACAGAGGGAAATAAATTAAAATAATTATAAGTAAAAGTCTCATCTGCTGTAATTTGTTCAGAGGTTGTGTTTGCTTCTTCTGCACGCAACCCCAGCTGATAGCCGAAATTCTTAATAGCTCCGGAAAAGGTTGTATAAGCCGCGTAAATGTTTTCTTTATATAGAAAATTATTACTCAGGTTGGTATCCATCACAAAAGCAGATTCGGCATAATCGTAAACATTGGATGTGAAATCACTTCCAATTGTTCTTAAGGTTGTTTTTCCACCCAACTCCCACTTCATTTGATTTTTTAAGGGTTGTACATAATCTACCTGTGCTGAAATTATATTGTTTTTTGCTTCCGTTTCCGTTTTTTGTTTGAAAGGACTTGTATTCTTTGGCTCATACTTTAACGTATAATCTCTTTCAGTATAACTTTCGGTTTTCAGGCCATTTGCATCCGAATAGGTAGCGTCAAATACTAATTCTTGTTTGGGCTTCGTAAATGTTTTCCTGTAATTTAAATTGTAGTCCATATTGGTTGGGGCATCATCTGTTGCAACATCGCGTGCGTAACTTGCAGAAGTGATATTGTTACTGTTGGCTTCAAAGTAATTTACAATTTCATTGCTGCTTTCGCTTCCTGTATTGTATAAAACAGAAGCTCCGACAGTGTTTTTATCATTCAGATAAAAATCAATTCCTCCTTTAATGTTGTGGGAAATGTTCTTATTTAATGAATTAAAATCCTGACTCAGATAAAAAGTGGTATCCGTTAAGAAATTTTGCCGGAATGTCGATCCGTTTCCGGTTTTGTTATTGGAGCGGAATCCATAATTTGCATACACATTGATTTTTGAATTCCGATAACTGATAGTAGCTGAAGCATTGTATTTGTCACCGGTTCCTGCGCCAACACTCACAGATCCATTAAATCCGTTTAATTTGTTTTTTTTCATGATCACATTGATGATGCCTGACATCCCATCCGGATCATATTTGGCAGAAGGGTTGGTGATCAATTCGATACTTTCGATACTGCTTGCTGGAATTTGCTGCAAAATGGCGGCACGACTGGAACCTGTTAGTCCGGAAGGTTTACCGTCAATTAATACCGTTACATTCCCACTTCCACGCATACTGATATTTCCATCAATATCAACTGAAACGCTGGGAATACTTTGTAGAACATCAGAAGCAGAACCGCCCTCGCTCACAATGCTTTTTTCAACATTAAAGATCTTTCTGTCGATCCCCAGTTGAAGTGTGCTTTTTTCAGTGCTCACTTCCACCTCACCCAATTGCTCGGTATTGCTTTTTAATTTTATCTGTCCCAAATTTAATTCTGGAGAAGCTGGGCGAATCGCAATAGAATCAAGTACAAGCTGTTTGTAACCAATAAAATTTATTTTCATGAAATAACGGCCGTAGGGTATTTCTAACAGTTGAAAATCACCCTTGACTCCGGCAACAACTCCAGTCACCAATGTAGAATCTTTTAATTTATAGAGTGCAATGGTTGCGAATTCAACCATTTGTTTGGTTGTGTTGTCGATAACAACTCCTTTTATTTTACCAATAGCCGGAGCGCCTTCATCTTTCTTGAATTGTTTGTTCTGAGCTACCGCAATAATAGAAAGCGAGCAGATAAAAAGGAGTAGTACGTTTTTTTTTGCAGACACGGGGATATGGTTGTTGAGCATGTAAAAATACAAATTTATATACACGCTAATTCCCCCATTCGACCAATGAAGGTTAAAAAAGTTTAAAATAGAATTGTCGGATATTTATCTCCATAAGGAGAATGACTTCGTTTATGAAAAGATCCCGAGTAAACCACCGGATTCAACCGAGGCAAATCCGGGATCTCTTTATTATCAATGCATATATACGTATACATTTGCCTTTTCGTGGCAAAAAAAATCGGTTACGAAGCAAATTTATTATCGTATCATTAAATGGCACAAATAAATAATTTGTTGTCTCTCTTATTAAATATGTTGAATAAAGAATTAAAATTCACATTCGCGATTATATAGTTTGTATGTGTCGATTTATATTCTTCCTCGATCGATAAGATCTCCAGATCTTTCAGTTCTTCTCTGTTTTGAAAACGGATATATAACTTGATCGGGAAATCGTATTCAATTTGTTTAATACCTTCTTCTATTTTAGGATTTCCATCCAATGCCTTTTTTAATTTTTTATAGGCATATTTATAATCGTATGTAAGTGCAGAAATGTCGGATAATACAGCGCTTCCTGTCGGATGACTTCCAGCGCCCTTCCCCACAAATGTCTGTTTACAGGAAAATGCTCCTTCCACCTCAACGGCATTATACTCATAAAGCACGTTATACAATTCACTTTCTCTGTCAACAAAATGAGGCAAAGAATAAGCTCTGTATTTGTCACCAACCTTTTGTGAAACACCCAGCATTTTTATGCGCAACCCTCTTTGTTTCGCGTATAAAATATCATCATAACTGATATTCTGGATACCGGTATTAAAAATATCATCCGGTTTTAAAACAATTCCAAAAGCATGTACCGTTAATAACAATGTTTTAAATTTCGTATCAAAGCCCGCAACATCCAACCAAGGATCACTTTCAGCAAAACCACTAAGCTGTGCATCTTTCAGCACCTCAGCATAGTCTTTGTTTTCCAACTCCATGCGTGTCAGGATATAGTTGCAGGTTCCGTTAAGAATCCCTTTAACACTGCTCAACAACTCGTTGTCATAGTATTCTTCCAAGTTTCGGATGATCGGAATACTTCCTCCGGCAGAACCTTCGTAGATTAGGGCAACATTGTTTTTTTCCTGAAGTTCATAAAGCTCTTTGAAATTTTCAGCAAGCATTTTTTTATTCGCAGTTACAACGCTAACACCATTATTCATCGCATCCTTAACAATAGCAAATGCTTCATCAGCGTTATCGATCAGCTCAACAATAACATTGAGATTGTTGCGCTGAAGGATTTCTTCCCTATCGTAAGTAAAATACTTCGCATCGATCTTTCTTTTTTTGTTTTTATCCTTTACACAAATTTTTTCGATGGTTGCTTTCAAACCTTGCGAATGATTTAATACATCATATAAACCTTGTCCAACACAGCCAAAGCCAAATAATCCGATTGTAATGTTCTTATTTCCCATAATTTTTAATCTTGTAAATTATTATTTTAAATTCAATGTAATTTTATAACGTCATTGTGAGAGAGGAACGAACGCTGCAATCACTTTTTAGATAGATTGCTTCGCTATCACTTGCGTTGACGGTCACGAAAATACTTATTGTCACGATTCTACTCTTTTCATACTTCAATTTTTATTAGTAATTGATACCATTAAAGATGCAAGCCGCATTCTGTTTTGGACTTATTCACCCATCTTCCGCTGCGCCCTTTCCCCGCTACCGTGCAGTGAAAACAACCAACTGAGCTGTATCCTTGAGAAAGCAAAGGGTGCTCAGGCAAATTGTTTTTGAGAATGTATTCTTTTGCAATGGATTCGCTTTGATCGATCAAGGGGTAAAATTTAATGACGTCCTCTTTTTTTTCAAATACTTTTAAATTTTGTCGGTGAGTACTTTGAGCAGACATTAATCCGGATATCCAAACGTCAAAATTTATTTTTATCTTATCTATTGGTTCAACCTTGTTTATCGAGCAACACAAGTCAGGATCTGAATTCCAGGTTTTATCTTGCTGCGTAAAGTTATTTTTCCACACTTCCGGTTTAACGTCAATTACGTTTAATTTTAATAAAGCGGTCAGGTTTTCTTTATATGTTATTGTTTCATTAAAATGATAAGTGGTATCTAAAAAATAAACTGTTTCATCTGGTTTTATTTTATGAAAGAGGTGCAGTAAAAAAGCAGCAGTTGTCCCGAACGAAGAAGTAAACAACACTTTACTAAAATCAGTGTAAAGCTCTTGTATACGACCTTCCGGACTCAACAATAAATATTTTTTATTTAATTCATCTATATTCATCAGAAAACACTTACAAAGATATTACGTAAACTTACGATTACAACTACAATTCCTACAAATATCAATCCGGCACGAACCGGAATTCTGGAAGTCATGTATGCTGCAAAGGGCGCGGCAGCCATTCCACCAATGATCAGACCTGTAATGATCGACCAATGATGTATACCGATCACTGTAAAAAATGTGACTGAACTTGCCAATGTTATAAAAAATTCAGCAAGATTCACAGAACCAATTGTATAACGGAAAGCCCTTCCTCTTGCAATAAGAGTAGAAGAAACTATCGGACCCCAGCCTCCTCCGCCAATAGAATCAAGGAATGCACCAACAAATGCAAGTGTGCCAATTCGTTTGATCTTCTTTTTTTCCCTAAGCTTTTTGATCGCTTTTACAATAATAACAATTCCTAAAATTAAGGTATAAACCGAAACAATTGGCTTGATAATCGCTCCATACGACTGAAAAGTGGAAAGGATATACGCGCCAAGGATGGCACCAATAACTCCTGGAATGAGTAAATGCTTGAAGAGCTTGGTGTTTACATTTTTAAATTTCAGGTGCATGAATCCCGATGCTCCTGTCGTAAAAATTTCTGATGCGTGCACACTTGCACTTGCTGCTGCCGGAGTGATTCCAAAAGAAAGCAAAAAAGTTGTTGCAGTAACACCATAAGCCATTCCCAATGCGCCATCAACCATTTGGGCAATAAACCCTCCGACAATAAAGATCAAGACGGTCTGATCAAAAGAAGCGAATAAATCAATCGCGGAATTTCCGATCTGCGAAAGTGGAATGAAAGAAAACAACAAATGACCTGAAATCATCAATGAAATCGATGCAAAGAAATAAACCGCAAGTAACTTTGGCTGTTTGTAAAAAGCTTTATTCACCTTTTCGGTCACCCGGTGTGGCTGCAATGCGGCCAAATTGTTTTCACTAGTCAGTACCGAAGTGATCTCGTTTAACTTTTTTACTTTGGCTGCAAAATCCCCTTTTAATTGATTGCGAAGCGTGTTAAGGCTTTCAATACTCTGTTGTGTATCATCCGGTAGTGCCTCATTGAATACTTCTTTAATACGTTTTGCTAATGTGGGTGATTTACCATTGGTGGAAATAGCGATTTTAAGATCTCCTTTTTGTACAATAGATCCCAGGTAGAAATCGCATAGATCAGGAGTATCCGCTACATTGATCAAAATCTTTCGCTTTGTTGCCTCTGCTCTGATCAATTCACTAACCGCTCTGTCGCCAGTAGCAGCTATTACAATATCTTGACCATCTAAATCAGAAACCTCAAATGCCTTTTCTGTAATAATCAACTTTTCCGATTTATCGCGAAATGCCTTGATCTCGGGCAGCACTTTCCGAGCAACAAGGCTTACTATAGCTTCCGGACTATTATTTAAAACAGCCGTTATTTTTTCCAAACCGAAATTCCCGCCTCCTATAATTAAAACATGCAAGTGTTCTAATTTTAGGAAGACGGGAAATAACTGATTTTTCTGAAGATTGTTGTTCATTGTAAATGGCATGATCTTGTTTTTGCTTTTTGTTGAAAACATGTTTATTACTATCAAAAGTGTTGTTTAACAATTGTTTAAAAACCATTATAATGCCTAGCTTTCCTTTTAATATTTGCAAAAATGTTGTTTATCTGTTGCCCTTCTGATTGTATTTTACACCCAAAAAAACACATAACACTGACATTCAATTTATTAGTTCAATAAGTATTTCCAATCTGTTATACTTACCGGAAATGCTTCGTGCAACTTTACAACATCACCAATAACAATTATTGCCGGTGCTACGATTTGTTCATCTGCTGCTATTTCAACGATTGTTTCAATTGTTCCTAAAGCAATCTTTTCAGTAGGCAAGGATCCATTTTGAATCAATGCAATTGCTGTTTCACCTTTCCCTTCAGCTGCATAAACAGCGGCTATTTCTTTCAACTTATTCAAACCCATTAAAATGATAACAGTTGCGGTAGACTTAGCGGCCAATTTTATGTCTTCAGAAAGTTGGCCGTTGCTTTTTGTTCCGGTGATCACCCAGAAACTTTCACTGGTGCCTCTGTTTGTAACCGGAATCCCCTGAAGTTAAGGAACAGCAATGGAACTTGAGATCCAAGGAATTACTGCCGTTTCGATATTGAATAGTTTTGCGTGTGCCAGTTCTTCATATCCTCTTCCGAATACAAATGAATCTCCACCCTTTAGCCTCACAACATGCCCGTGTGTGAAAGCAAAATCGACAATTATTGAATTGATCTGCTCTTGCGTGTACGCATGGTTGTTGTTCCGTTTACCGACATAGATTTTAAGTGTATCTACCGGAGCGTATTTTAAAAGTTCCGGATTCACCAAGGCATCATATAAGATAACGTCTGCACTTCCAATGGCCTCAACGCCTTTAACTGTAATCAGATCAGCATCTCCGGGACCAGCACCGACAAGTGTTAATCTCGGAATATTATTTTTTCGTGTGTTCATTTTCTTTGTTTTTTATTTCATTGAGGCGTACTGCTCTTCGAATTTTTGTATGATTTAATTGTTGTTGATTCTGTTTAAAAAATTTATCGTACCAACAACTATCGTACTTTATATGGGTTGTATATTTTGTTTTCATATTATTGATCCTGTTTTTATTTCCGCTGCTCTCAAAGCATAAACTTGTTTAATAAATTGTTTCGCATCCTTCAAATTCTTTTCTGCGAACGCTACAATTCCCGATTTGGTCGAGATCACTATGTCATCGCGTTTGAATGATTTAGATTGAATGGCTTTCCCAAAAAGCTCTTCTATTTTTCCGTTCCCGTATTGATCACTGTGGTCGAAGGTGTTTACACCCAGTTCCAAATTGTAGTTCACTATGTCTTCCACTTTCTTTTGATTCACAAGAGCGGGAGTATTCCATCTCCAAAAACTATAGATTGCTGCTGATACTTCCGGTCCGGAATCACTGATGTAAATTTTTTCCATTTTGTTTTATTTTTTTAGTTGTTTGAAATACTAATTTGTTATTATTTGCTTTGTCACTTCGAGCGAAAACAAGAATAAAAAAGCCCTTCTGCATTTCTGCGGAAGGGCTTTAAATTTTTGCTTTTTATTGTTTTTATCTTTTACAATAGTGCATAATCATTGGCTTCCGCATTCGCAGGGGCATCATACAACACATAAAAAAGAATAAAATTAAAGTTGTCATTTTGTTTTTGTTAATCCGTTAAAACTAAAAAAGGCTTCCCGTTTATCGGAAAGCCTTTTTAAAATGTATTTAAAATATATGTTATTACAACAGGCTTTCCATAATTAAATACACATCATACAGCACATCATCGGGCTGTTGATTGTAGATAAAGAATATGTAAAGTTGTTGTTCATCGTTTTCTTATTGCGCTGCAAATATAGGACAGGAATTTTTATATTTCCAAATTTATTATTTTTTTATTTTATTTTATCACAACTTTCCCAATACCAATAACACTTTCAGAAGAGTATACTTTATAGAAATAGATGCCATTTTGAAGACCTTCTCTCGAAATTTCAAATTGTTTTTCGGAGATTCCTGTTTTTGATTTCACCTTTTTGGCCAAAACATCTGTTAATTCGAAAGAATAAATTTCTGTTTTATTTGATTTAATTTCAAACAGTGTAACATCATCAAATGGATTTGGAAAAACAGAAATTGAATTTAAGTTTGCTTGATTTGAAATTCCTGTTGTTGAATAAAATGTTGGAAGATCATAAACAACCAGTTGCATTGTGCCACTAGAGCGGTTTAATGAGTCTGCTGAAATTAATGAATCACAATACATATCAGTACATCCCGCTCCGTTATCAACACTCAAACAAAGTAAGTACGGACCTGTTCCAGCATAAACATGTGAAGGTGTCATAGATGTGGAAGTTGTTCCATCACCAAAATCCCACAAATAGCTTAATGTAGCGCCATACGATAAATTGTAAACGTAATGTGCATTCGGATCTGGATTTAATGTGTCGTCTGCAATATTAAAAAGTGCGAGACAAGATGCTGGAACTCCTGTAACATTAACGGCTTGACAAAGAGTATCTGCTCCACACAGGAAAGAAGATG
>JBILYL010000276.1:0-3924 GCA_044377775.1 Bacteroidia bacterium | reverse complement strand
AAACATTATACGTTCCAATGGCACTATATAAATGCGTTGGGCTTGTAGCACTTGAAACGGTTGCGTCACCAAAATCCCAAGCGTAGGTATTTCCTGTTCCTATTGAAGAATTGAAGCAGAAAAAATTATATGGGTTTGTAGAATCTGGAACCATTGTGAAATTAACCGCTACATCGTTATTTGCAAAAACAGTTGTTGAATCTATTATAGTGCAACCCGAAGCATCCGTAATGGTTGCTGCATATGTTCCAGCGCACAAAGCTGTTGCAGTTACTGTAGTTTGACCCAAGGGGTCATTCCACAAATATACATATGGCCCAACTCCAAATATTGGAGCAACGCTTGCTGTTCCATCACAACTAACACATCCACTAGAATTTGTAGAGGCAATTCCGGAAATCATTGGTGGATTAACCGTTATTGTTGTTGTCACAGGTGCAGCTACACAACCATTCATATCAGTAACCACTAATGTATAGACTGTTGTTACAGCAGGGCAAGCCATTGGTGTTGCGACAATAGAAGAACTAAGGCTGCTCGCTGGACTCCAATTGAAGGTATAAGGGAACGTTCCTCCTGAAACTATTTCTGATATTGCAACACATGTTCCACTACAAATTGAAGTGGAAGAAGATGTAACAACTGTTAATATTGTTGGACTTGTAATGATAACAGATGCAGTAGCTGTAGACATATCGCCATTATCTGTAACTGTTACGGTATAATTACCTGCACACAAACCTGTAGGAATATTGACGGTTCCACCAGTCGGAGACCAAACATAGGAAAATGGCCCAATTCCTGTAGGAATTACAATTGCTTGCCCATCACACGAGCCAAAACAAGTGACTGGAACTGAACTAACCGCCAAGGTAGGTGTTGCCCATCCTGATGTAAGGCCAATAAACGCAAACAGAAAACTAAGTAGTACTTTTTTCATGATAATAAGATATAATTGAACAATCTATTATTAATAAGTTTTGGTTTGAAAGCTGCACAGGAATCTTAGTAAGTACGTTCTTTGTGTAGATGCATTTAGCATCCCTTAAGTTGCACAATGAATTATATCGACATTTTACTCTGCATTCCACTTGTATGGGGACTTTATAAAGGCTTTACAAAAGGACTCATTATTGAAGCTGCGACACTTGTTGCGTTTAGCCTCGGTGTATGGGGTGGAATTACCTTTTCAGATTTCATCGCACAGAAAATAAAAGAAAGTTTTGATTGGAATTCACCCTATCTGCCAATCATCTCTTTTGCAATCACCTTTCTGGCGATTATCGCATTTGTTTTCCTTGTTGCCAAGATGATTCAAAAGATGGTGGAAGGTGTTGCGCTGAGTGCCGTCAATAAGATCGGTGGTGCAGCATTCGGAACCTTAAAATTTGCATTGATGATGAGTGTCGTGATCTTTATGATCGATGCGGTAGAAGAAAGTTATCCGATGGTTTCGTTTAAAACAAAAGAAGAATCACTCTTATACCGACCGGTTGGAAAAATTGCACCCGCATTGATTCCTGCACTTAACAAAAGTAAGGTCGCAGCCATGATGCCAAAAGCGGAGGATGTGAAAGTCGAGATTGAAGTGGATCCTGCTAGTTTACTCGATACTGCCAAAGTGGAAGTGAATGTGAAGATGAAAGAGAAGGAATAAAAAAAGACCCACATTTCTGCGAGTCTTTATACTTTATAAGAAATACTTTATCTAACCAGCCAATGCTTCTGCTCCACCAACGATCTCTAAAATTTCGTTTGTGATAGCTGCTTGACGAGCTTTATTGTATGTCAATTTCAATTCTTTGATCAACGCGCCTGCATTATCAGTTGCTTTGTGCATGGATGTCATACGCGCGCCATGTTCAGCTGCGTGAGAATCTAATAATGCTTTAAACAATTGTGTTTTTAAAGAGCGTGGAATTAAATCAGCAACGATAAATTCTTTACTTGGTTCAAAAATATACTCCCCAACTTTTTTATTTTCAGTAACAGGAGGTGCCTGTACAGGCAAATATTGTTCTGTTGTAGTTATTTGTACTGCAGCATTTTTAAATTGATTGTAGATCAATTCTACTTTATCAAATTGTCCGTCAACAAACACCTGCATAATTTTTTCAGCAACCGGAGCAACATTCAGAAATGTTAATTCATCAAACAATTCGTTTAAGCCACGGGGCATATCCGAACCAATGATTCCGTATTCTGTTTTCTTAAAATAATCTGATGCCTTTTTACCGATACACAATACACTTACATTGTTTCCTTTGTAATCTTCGCGGGCCAATTTGCTGGCTGCTTTCAAAACATTTGCGTTAAATCCGCCACACAATCCACGGTTAGAAGTGATCACCACTAACAATACATTTTTTACAGGACGTTGTTTTGAATATTGTCCATCTGAACTGTCCAAGCTTGCGCTTAAGTTCTCTAAAATGTCTTTCAGTTTACTTGCATAAGGACGCATTTGAGTAATTGCATCCTGAGCCCTGCGCAACTTAGCAGCACTTACCATTTTCATGGCACTAGTAATTTGCTGTGTAGAACTTACGGATACTATTCGGTTACGAACCTCTTTTAAATTTGCCATTTTATTAGATGTTAGACCAAAGATGTGAGATGTGAGATAATGATCTCACGTCTCAAATCTATTGTCTCAATTCTTATTTATAATTTGCAGATAAATCTTTTGCTACTGCTTCCAACACGTTTGTGATCTCGTCAGTAAATTTTCCTGCTTTCAGGTCATTTAAAACATTCTTGTGTTTCGCTTCTAAGAAAGAAATATATTCTGCCTCAAATTCTTTTACTTTATTGATTGGAATATTACGTAATAAACCTTTTGTACCACAATAAATAATTGCAATTTGTTGCTCAACACGAGCAGGAGAAAACTGAGCTTGTTTCAAGATCTCCACGTTACGTGCACCTTTATCAAGAACCGATTTTGTTGCTGCATCTAAGTCAGAACCGAATTTAGAGAACGCCTCTAACTCACGGTATTGTGCCTGATCCAACTTCAAAGTACCTGCTACTTTCTTCATTGATTTGATCTGAGCATTACCACCCACACGTGATACAGAGATACCAACGTTAATAGCCGGACGAACACCTGCGTTGAACAAGTTCAACTCCAGGAAGATCTGACCATCTGTAATAGAAATTACGTTTGTTGGAATGTATGCAGAAACGTCACCCGCTTGTGTTTCAATGATCGGTAAAGCTGTTAATGATCCGCCACCTTTTACGATATCTTTAATAGAATCAGGTAAATCGTTCATGTTTTTAGCGATCTCATCATTTGAATTGATCTTCGCAGCACGCTCTAATAAACGACTATGTAAGTAGAATACGTCACCAGGATATGCTTCACGTCCCGGAGGTCTACGTAACAACAAAGAAACCTCACGGTAAGCAACCGCTTGTTTAGATAAATCATCATAAACAATTAATGCCGGTTTACCACAATCGCGGAAAAACTCACCAATTGCTGCACCTGCGAATGGCGCGTAAAACTGCATTGGAGCAGGGTCAGAAGCTGTTGCAGCAACGATCACGGTGTAAGGCATTGCACCGTTTTCTTCTAATACACGTTGAATATTTGCAACAGTCGAACCTTTTTGTCCGATTGCAACATAGATACAGAATACAGGTTGACCTGCTTCGTAAAATTCTTTTTGATTAATGATCGTATCGATCGCTACTGCAGTTTTACCTGTTTGACGGTCACCAATGATCAACTCACGCTGTCCACGTCCGATAGGAATCATCGCATCAATCGCTTTCAAACCTGTTTGTAAGGGTTCAGTAACCGGTTGACGGTAAATAACTCCCGGTGCTTTACGCTCCAATGGCATTTCATATAATTTTCCTGCGATTGGTCCTTTCCCGTCAATTGCGTTACCCATTGTATCAACAACACGACCT
>JBILYL010000398.1:0-4841 GCA_044377775.1 Bacteroidia bacterium | reverse complement strand
TTACTGTTCTTGACGCAAATTTATGCCCTTCAACAATGCCTGTTACAATTACGCAGCCATTGGTGTTAAGTGCACCGATTACCGGTTCGACTTCAAGTTGTAATATTTGCAACGGTTCAGCAACGGTAACTCCTGCAGGTGGTACGCCTGGTTATACTTTTTTATGGATGCCAACGGGACAAACGACCGCAATCGCTACAGGGCTATGTCCAAATGTAACGTATACTGTTACTGTAACTGATGCGAATGGCTGTGTAGCTTCAAACACTGTTACTATTCTACAAACAATTATTATCAGCATCACAACTTCAAATACAACCCTTAGTTGTTTTGGTGCTTGTGATGGTATCGCTACTGCAAATGCTGCAGGTGGAACAATTCCTTATTCTTTCATATGGACAGGCCCTTCCGGGATTGTTTCATTGTTACAAACTGCTACAGGTTTGTGTGCAGGTACCTATACAGTTAATGTGTCTGATGCAGTGGGATGCTTTAATTCTGATACCGTTACATTTACAAATCCACCACAACTTGTTGTATCTGCTGTCAATACAAATTTAACATGTGGAGGTGTTTGTACTGGTACTGCAACGGCAACTCCTGCTGGTGGAACAGGTGCTTATTCTTTCTTATGGATGCCGGGCGGACAAACAACCGCAACCGCTTCGGCATTATGTGCAGGAACATATACAATAACTGTAACTGATGGAAATGTATGTACAGATAGTGCAACGGTAATCATTACTGAACCAACACCTGTCGATGATGTTGAAACGCTAACAGATGCCAATTGTACATTAGCTGATGGTTCAATTTCTGTCGTCCCAACTGGTGGTACACCCGGATACACGTTTAATTGGGGGCCCGGTGCTCCAACTGGAGATGGAACAGCAACTATAACAAATCTTCTTCCTGGTGCTTATACCTTAGCAATCACGGATGCATCGGGGTGTGTATTTAATTTTAATTATTTATTGAATAACATTGCGGGGCCTACAGTAACAATGGCGCAAACAAATGTTTCCTGCAATAACGTTTGCGATGCAACGGCAACAGTTACACCGGCCGGTGGTGCAGGAGGATATGTTTATGATTGGACTCCAGGAGCACCAGCAGGCGATGGTACTGCCGCCATCACAGCATTGTGTGGTGGGATTACATACACTGTTCAAGTTACTGATGCTGCCGGTTGTATCACTTTGGACACCGCACAAATAATTAACCCCTCTCTCATTTCTCCTAATCCCATAGTCGTAAATGAAAGCTGTGGCGGATCTTGTGATGGTAGCATTTCGTTGACTCCTTCAGGCGGAACAGCAGCTTATACGTTCCTTTGGAGTAATGGAGCAACCACTTCTTCAATAACTGGACTTTGTGCAGGGGTATACACGTTTACTGTGACCGATGCAAATGGTTGCGATTCTTCGTTAGCTATTACAATAACTTCACCTCCTACTTTAATCGTGACCTTAACATCTACTAATGTATTGTGCAACAGCGCTTGTGATGGAACAGTTACAGCTACGGTTGTTGGCGGAACAGGTACAGGAACATATACATATGTCTGGTCACACGGAGGTGCATTTGTTTTACCGAATGTTGTTGGTTTATGTCAGGGAAGCTATACTGTAAATGTAACCGATGGTAATTCATGTTCAGCTGCAGATACAATTGTTATTACCGAGCCTCTTGCTTTAACGACTGTTACATCTCAAACTAATGCTTCTTGTTTTGGTGTATGTGATGGAGAAGTTGTTGTGACTGCCAGCGGAGGAACTGTTCCTTATACTTATTTATGGGCACCCGGTGCAATAGCAAATGATACAGCAAGCGGGTTGTGTGCAGGAAGTTACAATGGAACTGTTTCCGATTTTAATGGTTGTGTTTCAAATCCTCCTGCCATTATTATTACGGAACCTGCATCAATACTGCCCAATGCAGTTGGTGTTAATCCATTGTGTAATAATTCGTGTAATGGAACTGCTACGGCCAATCCAACGGGAGGTTCAGGAGTTTATACCTATAGCTGGAATTCGATTCCTGCTCAATTTACACAAACAGCAACTGGATTATGTGCAGGTATTTATATCGTAACTGTTGACGATGGAAATTGTTCTGCAACTCAAAATATTACTTTAACAGATCCTGCTGCATTAAATGCAAATCCAAGTTTTACTTCTCCAACTTGTGCCGATGATTGTGATGGAAGTGTCACCGCAAATCCGATTGGTGGAACGGGGGCTTTTTCATATTCTTGGTCTCCTGGAGCAATCACTACTCAAACTGTAAACAGTTTGTGTCCGAATATTTATACGGTTACTGTTTCTGATGCAAATGGTTGTAAGGATACTGTTTCTGTTACTTTATTAAATACATTGCCTATTGATGTTGTTGTTGGAAGCGCCCCTGCGAATTGCGGTGCTTGTGATGGAACTTTTACTGTTACTCCTGTCACCGGAACCGGTCCTTATACATATGTTTGGACAATTGGCGGTATTGCACCTCCGCTTCCTTTTGCAGGAAACGGCACTCCTAATGTTTCAAATGTGTGTGCAGGATTGTATGATGTATTGGTAACCGATGCTAACGGATGTGATTCTGTTTTTACTATTCCGATGAATAACTCCAGCGGACCAACCGGAGAAACGGTAAACACAACAACTGCAACTTGTAACGGATTCTGTAATGGAGCGGGTTCTGTAACTCCTATCGGAGGAACTGCTCCTTATACTTTTTTATGGAATGACGGACCACCCGCCACAGCAATTGATACAGCATTTAATTTATGCGCAGGTAATTATTTTGTTCAGGTAACTGATGCAAGCGGATGTATTCATTTTAGTCCAGTTACAATTAGTGAGCCATCACCGATTCTTTCAAATGAAGTAATTACAAGTGCTCTTTGCAGTAATATCTGCACAGGTGCGATCACAGTCGCTCCGTCTGGTGGAAATGGCGGATATACATACTTGTGGACACCCGGAGTAATTGCCGGACAGGGCACATCGAGTGTTTCTGCTTTGTGTTCAGGAACATATACCTTAACCATTTCAGATGCGAATTTATGTTCGCAGGTTGATTCCTTTACTGTTGGTCAATCCACTCCAATCACGGCTGTAATTGCAGCGGCTAATATTTCTTGTTCATCTTCCTGCAACGGATTGGCCTATGTGACCATTTCGTCAGGAACTCCTCCATATACCATTCAGTGGAACGATGCATCCGGACAAACTAACGATACTGCCTCTGCATTATGTGCAGGAAACTATTCTGTAGATATTACTGATGCTTTAGGATGTGTGCTTACATTAAATACTACTATTACGGCTACACCCGCTGTTGCGGCAAATGCAATCATCACAGGTGCTTCATGTGGTTTGTGTGATGGAAGTGCCGTGCTTGCTCCTTCCGGTGGAACTGCCGGATATACATATTTATGGAGTAATGGTCAAACGACTTCGTCTGCTTTAGCCTTATGTTCAGGTTTATACACCGTTGATATTACAGATGCAAATGGCTGTATAACAAATGTTTCTATTCCTGTAAACAATACAAGCGGACCAACAAGTGCAACGATTTTATCTACATCTATCTCTTGTAACGGATCATGCAATGGTGCAGTCACTGCAGTTACACCGGTTGGCGGAACTGCTCCATATACGTTCTTATGGATTGCATCAGGACAAACAACTTCTACGCTTACAAATTTATGTGCCGGGGTTTATTTTGTTCAGATCACAGATGCGAATGGTTGTTCTTTAATGGATTCTGTTACAATTACAGAACCATCTGCACTTTCAGCCAATCAAGTAATTGCTGCTGCCACCTGCGGTGCATGTGATGGTTCTATAAGTATTGCTCCTAGTGGCGGAACAGCTCCATATACAGTTTTGTGGAATACAGGCTCAACCTCTTTATCACTGATTAATTTATGTGCCGGTATTTATTCTGTTGATATTACGGATGCAGCCGGTTGTACTCATACTGTAATTATACCTTTGAATAGTCAGAGTGGTCCTACACTTGCAGCGTCTTCAACTTCTGTTACGTGTAATGGTTCTTGTAATGCAACTGCTACAGTTTTTGCAACAGGCGCCTCACCATTCGCTTATTTGTGGAATGACATTGCACTTCAAACTACACCTGTAACTACCTCTACACTTTGTGCCGGAATTTATTTTGTTCAGGTGACGGATGCCGCAGGTTGTGTTTCTATCGCATCAACTACAGTGAATGAACCTGATTCAATCGGATTTAGTGTAGCTAATGCAATTGATCCTTTGTGTACAGGAAATGCAAACGGTTCAATTACAGTTATTCCTTCTGGTGGATCTTTATCTTATACATACAGTTGGACACCCGCTCCTGCACTCGGACAAAATACTGCTACCGTTAACGGACTGGATGCAAATACGTTTATCGTAACAATTACCGATGCAAATGGCTGTTCTGCTTCACAATCCATAACATTAACAAGTCCTGCCGCATTAACCATCAGCAGTACTTTTGTTCCTTCAAGTTGTAATACAATACCTGATGGTTCTATTGACGTTACTGTTGGAGGTGGAACATTGCCTTATTCCTATCAATGGAGTGGCGCATCTTTAGCTTCAACTGAAGATTTAGTGGCAGTATTAAGCGGAACGTATACGATTACCGTTACCGACATAAATTCATGTACAATTGCCGATACGATAATCCTTTTGCCAAATCAAACCGTAATTGCTGTTGCCGGAAATGATACTTCATTCTGTGAATCAGGTTCAATCACATTGGATGCTTCTTCAAGTATCAATGGAATAGTATTCCAATGGTTTGATATGACAAACACGCTGCTTGGT
>JBILYL010000293.1:0-3685 GCA_044377775.1 Bacteroidia bacterium | reverse complement strand
GCTAAGGAGTTTGCATTACTTGAAAAAACAGTTGTCGTAAGTGAAAATGTAGGAGATTATAACGAATATGTTATTAATAACATTAGTGGTTATTTAATCCCATTAAAGGATAGCGAAAAGCATCTAAAAGAAATCATCATTGATGCATATAATAATCCAGATAAGATCAATTCAATGGGGAAAATATTAAAAAAAGAAGTTCTTTTGAAATTCGATATTTCAAACGCAAATGAAATAATAAAAATGTATGAAAAACTACACTAAACATGTCCTCAGAACGCCAAGAACAGAATAAGAATACGCCATGGTGGGGCGAACATGTACATCGCTACAACACAACCTTGCAATACATTTTGTCTTCAGACAAGGTCCTCGACATTGCCTGTGGAAATGGATTTGGCTCTTACATATTGAGTCAGAAAACAAACAATATAGTAATAGGTGGAGACATTTCAAAAGAAACAGTTGCTGAATGCACAGACAGTTACGCGAATCAAAAGAACTTACAATTCAGAGTCGTTGACGGAACCGATATTCAATTTGAGAATAATTATTTCGATAAAATTGTGTCCTTTGAAACGATAGAACACACCACCAAATATAAAGAAATGCTTCTTGAATTTTACCGAACGCTAAAAAATGGAGGAGTCGCCATTATATCAACACCCAATATTATTATAAACAGTCCGACTGGAAAAGTTTTAAACCCATTCCATACACAAGAATTCACACTTGACGAGCTCTCCAATATATTAAACAAATCATTTGATGATGTAAAAATATTCGGTCAAAAATACACTCGTTACAATAAAAAAAACGTAAGAAACAAAATTGGGAAGTTCACAGAAAATATATTTTATTTAAAAGGAATCAGAAAGCTGCCTTTATCAATTCAAAATTTTTTCATTAATACAATCATCAATAAAGACATGTATCCCCAACCAGATGACTATGAGTTGGTAAGTGAAAGAAGTGAAATTTTAAAATGTAAAACTTTCGTTGCTGTATGCAAAAAGAAATGAAACATCAACCATTAATTTCTATAATTATCCCTTGCTTCAATGCATCCCCCTTTATAGCCCAGACTATTAACTCTGTTCTTAGTCAGACCTATTCCAATTTCGAAATAATATGCATCAACGATGGATCTACCGACAATTCGGAATTCATCATTAAAAACATAAACGACAAACGCTTAAATTATTATTTGAAAAACAATACGGGTGTTTCGGATACCAGAAACCAAGGATTACATAAAGCAAAAGGTGAATTTGTACTATTTTTAGATGCAGATGATATTTTATCTGATCAGTATATTGAAAAAAGTATTCATTCATTGCAGCAAAACAGCACCTATGGGTTTTGCACTTCTACTGTATTCAAAATTAACGAACAAGGTAAAGAAATTACAAAAAAAACATGGAAAGGCGCATCTTCAGACATTCTAAGGGAAGTTCTTAGCTATAGTTCCGAAATTATCACTTGTCCTTCCAATTATGTTTTCCGCACTAAAATATTAGTAGACAATTCTGTTTCATTTAACACAAAACTATCAAGCAGTGCCGATCGATATTTTTTAGTTGAGGTATCTAATTTTACAAAAGGGATACTGATCACAGCCGACAGCTATTTATATTACCGGGTTCACCCCAAAAGCATGTCCAACAATTTTACACCAAGTCTGTTAAGAGACAACATTCTTTTCCAAAAAAAAGTTAATAAAATCGAAAGCATTCCCAAAAAGCTAAAAGAAGAATTCAACTTTAAAACCAATTATATTTTTGCAGGAAGTTCTTTTCGGTTAAATCAGTTTATACCATGTTTCTTTTATTCCTTAAAGGCATTGTATTACAACCCTTTTTTATTCATCAAACAATTGTTCATTAAAGCTTAAAACAACATGTGTGGAATAGCAGGATATTACTCCTTCAACAATAAATTTTCTGAATCGGAACTTCACGACATGACAAATGCAATTGCTCACCGTGGACCGGATGCATTCGGATATTACAAAGACAGTACAATTGGTTTAGGGCACAGAAGATTGAGCATTATCGACCTTTCTGACAATGCGAATCAACCGATGCATTCATCAGACGGTAGATATGTAATGGTATACAATGGAGAAGTGTATAATTACAGAGAAATTTCAGCCGAACTTAGACAAAAGATCAAAATAGATTTTCGTACGTCTTCTGATTCCGAAGTTATTTTAGAAGCATATGCATTGTATGGTGCTGATTTTGTCCAGAAATTGAATGGAATGTTTGCAATCGCCATTTATGATAAAGTAAAAAAAGAGTTATTTGTTTGCCGCGACAGGATTGGGATTAAACCATTCTATTATTTTTGGGATGGTGAAAATTTCGCATTTGCCTCTGAATTAAAAGCACTGACAAAATTGACTTCAATTCCATTAGAAATAAATAAAAATTCTATTTATCAATTTCTTCATTTAGGATTCGTTCCTGCTCCTCAATCCATATACAAATCGATCAAAAAATTAGAGTCCGGCACATGGATGAAGATCTCAAAAAAAAATTGTGAATCACACAAATACTGGTCGGTGAACAAACAGGTATCAGAAAAAATAATAAGTTTTGAAAAGGAGGCATTGGTAAAGTTAAGTGATTTATTAATGAGCTCCGTTCAATATCAGATCAAAAGCGATGTCCCCTTTGGCGTATTTTTAAGTGGCGGTATCGATTCGAGTTTGATTACTGCAAATGCAGTAAATATTTCCGGAGTGAAGGTCAATACTTTTTCTATTGGATTTGAAGAAAATCGATTTAATGAATCCATATACGCCAAAGCTGTTGCAAACTATTTAGGAACCAATCATCATGAATTTATAGTATCATATAAAGATGCGATAGACTTAATTGAACCGATTTTCGACACTTACAGCGAGCCGTTTGCAGACTCATCGGCAATTCCAACTATGCTGGTTTCAAAACTGGCAAAAAAACATGTCACTGTAACACTTTCCGGAGAAGGAGGAGATGAATTATTTTTAGGCTATGGGGCATATAAATGGGCACAAAGATTAAATCAACCTTTGGTAAAGGCTTTTCGTCACCCAATTTCTTCCATTTTGTCCAACTCAAAAACAAGATTTAGCCGTCATGCTGATTATTTTAAATATCCGAATAATTTACTTCAATATAGCCATACACTTTCCCAGGAACAGTATTATTTCTCATTATCAGATCTTGATCAATTATTAACGGAAGAGTTCAGCAGTGCTAACGGTTCTAAAAATGCTGAATCTTTGAATAATTTCGGGATCGAAATCAACCATTTATCAAGGAATTTAAACCCAATGGAAAAGCAAGCCATTTTTGATCTGAACTTTTATCTGCAAGATGATTTGCTGGCAAAAGTTGACAGAGCAAGTATGCATTTTTCATTGGAAACAAGGGTACCTTACCTCGATCATAGAATAATAGAATTTGCATTGAACTTATCCCCTGACTTGAAATACAAAAATGGTGTAACGAAATATCTATTAAAAGAGATCTTGTATCAATATGTCCCTGCAAAATTCTTTGACCGCCCGAAACAAGGTTTTGCTATCCCTTTAGAGAAATGGTTAAAGAAAGAATTACTATTTTTAATCGAAGACTTTCTCTCAGAAAAAGTAATCAAACGATTTAATTACGTTGACTACAGCTATGTTAAACAA
>JBILYL010000396.1:0-2504 GCA_044377775.1 Bacteroidia bacterium | reverse complement strand
TCAACCATTATATACAGAAGTTGCACCGAATGGGAATCTAAGGTATAATACAGGGATCTATAACAATATCGGAAGAGCATCTGAAGCAAAGAACATGATTGTAGATGCAGGGATTAAAGATGCATTTATTGTTGCCTATATCAATGGGAAACGGATTTCTATGACGGATGCTGCTCAGCTGATTTTCCAAGGTTCTGCAGTATTCTCAACAGCACCAAATATGAACGCTTTGCCGACTTTTTCTGCTTCTGTTTCCGGCACCATTCCAAATAATGGAATAACTACAGCTGATGTAGTAAAATCAGTAATTGTAAAAACGAATTCGACTAATGAATCTGATCCGGAAATAACAACTCCGACTGTCGCAGTTACAACCATTCCAGAAAAAACGATTCAGCCCCTGGCAAATGAAATCAAAACGACAACTCCTATTGTAAGTGAGCAATTAAAAGCCGAAGCTGAAGCAAGTAGTGTTTTTCAAATTGATTCAGGTGTTGTTTTTAAGGTTCAGATTGGTGCTTTTAAAGATGAAGTGCCTCTGGTGATTGCAAATAAATTCCTGAAAGTAGCAAACCGTGGTGTTAAGAATTATAAAGATTCGAATGGTTTAACCATTTATACCGTTGGCACTTACCGTTCATACGAAGAAGCAAGTGCAGCAAAATCTGAAATTTCAGCTGCCGCGAATATTACAGACGCATTTATTGTAGCCTATAAAGATGGATTAAAAATACCTGTGGATGAAGCAAAGACAATAATTGGTAAGTAAAGAGTCATAAAAGAAGGATTAAAAAATATGAATATTAAAGTTTTCGATAAACAGCAGCACGAATTGGATACAGATTCGGATATACTTACAGCTCCGGAAGAGGTTGCAGTTGAAGATAAGCAGATCGTAGTGTACAACGATGATTTCAATACATTCGATCATGTAATCAATTCATTGATCAAAGTATGTAAACATGATTCCATACAAGCAGAACAGTGTACTTTCTTAATTCATTATAAAGGAAAATGTTCTGTAAAAAAAGGTTCGTATGAAAAACTTGAGCCGATGTGTACCGCATTGTTAGAAAGAGGAATTACTGCAGAAATAGAATAAACAGCCACAAAAATATTTTTATGAAGAAGATTTTATTGTTTTCATTTTCAGGAATTATTATTCTTTTAACTGCTTGTCAGAAAGTGCCGATCACCAACCGAAAACAAGTTAGTTTGATTTCTGAATCCGAAATGATTGGTATGAGTTTAACGAGCTACTCTGATTTTCTTTCAAAAAATCCTGCAGTAGCAGAGACTGATGCCAATGCGAAGATGGTTTCCAGAATAGGAAAAGATATGCAAAAGGCAGTTGAAATTTTTATGAATGAAAAAGGATTATCCAGTCGTTTAGATGGTTATCAATGGGAATTTCACATGGTAAATGAGAATACCGTAAACGCTTGGTGTATGCCCGGAGGAAAAGTGGTTGTTTATTCTGGATTGCTTCCTGTAACTCAAACCGAAGGTGCTTTGGCTTGTGTTATGGGACATGAGATTGCACACGCTGTTGCACGTCACGGAAACGAACGGATGAGTCAGGGACTTTTAGTACAAGCTGGTGGTGTTGCTCTTTCTGTCGCTCTTTCACAAAAACCGCAGATGACCCAGAACCTTTTTTTACAATCATACGGTATTACTTCTCAACTGGGAATGCTGAAATATTCACGCACGCATGAAAGTGAAGCAGATAAAATGGGCTTGGTATTTATGGCAATCGCAGGATATGACCCTTCCGAAGCTGTTGCTTTTTGGGAGCGAATGGAAAAAGCAAGTGCAGGAAACAAACCTCCTGAAATTTTAAGTACCCACCCAAGTGATGCAACACGTATAGCAGACATAAAAGCTTTTTTGCCTGAGGCGATGAAGTATTATAAGAAGAAGTAATATTCTTTTTTATAACTTCTTCGCGCTGCTCCGTATAGATAATCTGTTTTGAAATGTTGATTAAAAATACTAATCAGCTCTTTTGGGGACGTTCAATCAGGTATCCTAAATAGTGTTTAATTTGAAGATTATTTGTTTAAAAAACCTTCCAGTGTTACAATCAGATCATTCAATAATACCTGACGCTCAGTGGTGATATCTTTTTTGAATGCCTTTACTTTTTTTATAGCTTCGGTAATATCTTTTTCAGTAAATGGACCTTCCATGTATTCAATGGTTGTAGTAGCTTCTAGCGAAATTAAATAATTTTCATCGAGTGCAAGTAGAATAAAAAAAGGAAGATATTTACTGAAGTTGATTTCTGATTCCCAACAGGCCGCAACTAATATGTTTCTTACATTATTTGCTTTCGGACTTGCAATTGCAAGGAGCAGAGTGTCGCCTCCCTTTTCTTTTTTTAAGGTAATCAATGCTTCTTCCTTGATTTCTTTATTTGCGGGGTCGGTTAGCAAAGAAATTAATGAGGATATTTTGTCTTCATTTGTTACGGGAAAATTAACATCTTCTGTTTCGCCAAC
>JBILYL010000269.1:0-4000 GCA_044377775.1 Bacteroidia bacterium | reverse complement strand
AACAGAAGATTCATCGTTATTGCCGTAAAACAATGTAATGGTGCTTTGCGGCTCCGCTTTCAAAACTGTTTTTAAGATCGACAACATTGGCGTTATACCGCTACCACCACCGAACAATACATAATTTTTTCTGTTAGAAGCATTCATTTCAGTGAAGAAATTACCCATCGGGATCATCACATCTATTACATCACCAACTTTAACAGTATCATTAATAAAGGTAGAAACGCGTCCGTCCTTCACTTTTTTTATGGCAACACGCAATTCATTTTCATCCATCGGGCTGCTGCAGATAGAATAAGAACGTCTCAGCTCCTCCCCTTTTACATTGAATCTTAACGTAAGGTATTGTCCTTGTTTGTATTTAAAATCCTGCTTTAAATCAGCGGGTACTTCAAAGGCTACAGAAACAGCATCCGCAGTTTCGCGGACAACATCAACAACTTTTAATGAATGGAATCTTGACATATTATAGGATTGGTTATAGGGCGCAAATTTACAATTAATATAGAAACAGACAAAGTTTAAACGGTATTTGTATGCAGACAGCAGCAATGAACTATATCCATTACTACTAAGAGTAAGAATGCTGTTGCAACCATTTTTTTTGAAATTTCCTGATTAACAAAACTAAAAAACTATAAATTGCAGCCAATATTGATTGCAATGCTAGACACCAATAAAATATTTTTTCCAAACCTCGAAGGACTGCGTTTTTTTGCATTTTTTGTGGTTTTCATCAATCACGCAACCGGCTCACTGGGCTACAACAACCATTCTGAAACATTTGCTTACATCCGTTCGCACTTTTTCTGGAATGGAGATCTTGGAGTGAGTTTCTTTTTTGTACTGAGTGGCTTCCTGATCACCTACCTCCTACTCAAAGAGAAAGATCTGAGCGGAACAATCAACATCAAAAACTTTTATCTGAGAAGGGTTTTACGCATCTGGCCGTTGTACTTTTTGATTGTGGCACTATGCTTATTGGCATTTCCGATGTTTGAGAACATTTTACCAAAATGGTTTCCGATTGGAGTAAGCACCGCGGAGATCAACAAGTGGTTTTACATAACATTTACCGGAAACTTTGATTACTTATATAATGGCATCAATAATTTTATGATCGGGATCCTTTGGTCGGTATCTGTTGAAGAGCAATTTTATTTATTCTGGCCACTGATCATCGCATTTGTCCCGCGAAAACATCTTTTCAAAACATTCATTCTTATTATTATTGGCTCCATTTTATTTCGTTTTTATTGTGCCAAAGGCAATCCAATGATCATGAAATACCATTCACTCTCATCTGTTTCTGATTTAGCAACCGGAGCGCTGATCGCTTACCTTGCATTGAAAGAGAATGTCATCAACTGGTTTGAAAAAATACCAAAATACATGATTGTGATCGTATACCTGATACTGTTTATTCTGGTGCCGATGCGTTTTTACATTTGGAAATTCGGCATTCACTACAATCATGCTTCATCAATTATGCCGGTTGTATTCTCAAGTCTTTTTGCGTTTGTAATTATGGAGCAGAATTATGCAAAACATTCGTTTTATAAGATCAGCAATTGGAGGATCATCTCTTCATTCGGAAAATATACGTATGGAATGTATTGCTATCATATGATCGTATTTTTTATCGTTTTACTGGCCTTTCATTTTATGGGAATCAACCTGAATGGAATGAGTAAATATACCTTTCTTTTTGTATTACTGATCTCCTTCTTTTTAACCTTACTTGTTTCCGAATTGAGTTATCACTATTATGAATCGTTTTTCCTGAAGTTGAAAAATAAGTTTAGTATGATCAGAAAAGAATAAGCCATTTAGTCTGCAAGCGATTCACGACAAACCAAGACATAAAAAAGCCCTGTTCATGATAAATGAACAGGGCTTTTTAAGTTTCTTTTCTCTACTTTATTTCGCTATAACGATCCTGTGAACGGACTTAGTAGTGGAGCTTTGAAGAATAACAAAGTAAACACCTTGTGACAAATTCAGCTCCGCAACATTCAGATTTTTCTGGTATGTTCCCATGTTTTGTAATTCATCAGAAACAATGGCAATAGTTTTACCAACGATATCCGTGATACTTATATTCATGTGTGATTTTGCAGCGAGCGTATATTGAACAGTTGTTTCATCAACAAAAGGATTCGGATAAACGATCGCATTAAAATTAGTGTTCAGATAATCAGCAATGCCTAAAGAAGGCACACCCGGAATAATACTATCAATGTATTCAACATTCGATACAATTATGTTTCCGCCAACTAAATTCGCATCCACTTTTAAAACAGGAATCTGTTTAGCTGTTGCAAGCCATTTGTATTCATAACGCAAAGGGCGGGGAATATTGGTTCCAAAGCCTAAGGCATCAAGTGCAATGGTATCGATGGCTGATATTGTTGATTTAACACGCAAAGCATTGAAAGTACCAAATGGCGTTTTTACTGTGCCCCAACCGTCAACCACATTCACACGATGACCCGATTGTCCGTAATACCCGATTGAAGGAATAGGCAAACCAAATTTGTAATCACAAGAATCTGTATCTAAATAATCAACAGGAAAGTTATAGATAACATCATCCGAAGAATACAGGAAGGGCAATGGGATTCCGTTTATAGTATACCCTGCACCAATTTGACGGAATTTTGTAGACGATTCTTTTAAGAAATCGTATGCCATATCCAAAGAGACACCGGGCAAAGGCAGAGTCGTTAAGATATTGTTTTCATTTCCATAAGTGGTATTTGAGGGATTAAAAAGGAAATTAAAGGGGATAGGGAAAGTCAGAGGAGAATCAAATTTCTCATACCGTTGAAAATCAGGAAGCAGTGTAGAATAATCCCATGAATAATTTGCACCGGTAAGGGTAACATCATTGGTATCAACGGAAGTAGTGACACTTATCAAAACCGAGTCACCCGCATTGGGCATATCCGATGAAGTGATTGTGATCTGAGCGCTAAGGGCTGAAGTAAAAAGGATAGCAAGAAGTAGTAAATTTTTTTTCATGGTCTTATTTTAAATGAAACATTGTGCATCAAATGTATAAAATTTCAGACAACAAATCCGCTTTTTTTAACATCCTATTGTATTAGAAATCAGATAAATGTAGCAAAAAGTGTGCTGCTTTCGATAAATATCCATCAAATTAATAGAATATGTTGATCCGGATAATGATCAATATCAAAATGGAATTTGAGATATTACCACTACGTATCAGACAGTCTTTCTTGCTCTTTCCAACAATATAAAGCGTTTTTTTGCGTTATTAAAAATTGTTCAAAAACAGCACAATAATTGTGTACTTTTGATTACTCATAAATTTTATAAAAATGAAACAAAATATTTACATTTTAGTTCTGGCCATTTTCCTTCCCTTATTATCTTTAGCGCAACAAAAAAAAGTTGCCTGGCAAGATGGAAAACACGACCTCGTGCAATTTTCGGGAGTGGTAGTTGAAGGAGATAGTTTAAAACCGATTCCTTATGCAAGTATTATTGTTCAAAATAGTTACAGAGGAACGGTAAGTGATTATTTCGGTTATTTCTCATTTGTTGCACAAGAAGGCGATACCATCGAATTTTCTGCCATCGGTTTCAATTCGGCCTTTTTTATTATCCCTGATACCTTAACTAACAATAAATATTCACTGATCCAGGTGTTGCGGATGGATACGATCAACCTAGCGCTGACAGAAGTATACCCTTGGCCGACAAAGGAACAATTTAAGAAAGCCTTTTTGGCCTTAGAACTTCCGGATGACGATATGTCAAGAGCAGACAGAAACATGGCACGTTCCGATGCAAAGGACAGAATGACCGGAATGGCGATGGATGCCAGCTTAAATTACAAATACAACATGCAGCAATATCAGAGTAAATTGTATTATGCGGGACAACTTCCTCCTAACAATTTATTGAATCCGATCGCCTGGGCCAAGTTCATAAAGGCATGGAAGAATGGAGATTTTAAGAAGAAAAA
>JBILYL010000130.1:0-7088 GCA_044377775.1 Bacteroidia bacterium | reverse complement strand
AGCCCCAATTTCCAATACCAAAAGGACTTTACTATTGAAATTTTTATTTCTTTGGATCTTTGTTGTGCTCACAGGAAATTCTTTTTCTCAAAACACGGCAACGGTATTTGGTAAAATTACTGACAATGAAAATGAACCCATTGAAGATGTCAGCATTTCTATTTTAGGCTCTTCACAATCCTCTGCTTTTACAAATGCAAAAGGCGAATTCAGCTATACGATTCCTTCAAATACAGATGTTACCCTTGTTTTTTATCATCTGAATTACTCGCTGGCACAACGCACAGTTAAACTAGGTACAGGTGAAAAACTGGACATCAGCAAACGCTTGACCTCAAAAGAATTGACGATCGGAGTTGTTGAAATTACTTCTGAAAACCGATTCAAAGATCTAACCAGTCTGGATCCCATAAACGTTACACATATCCCAACTGCAAGTCAGGATTTTAATGCCATCTTATTCACGCTGCCGGGTGTTTCGAACAGAAATGAATTGAGTTCTTCCTATTCTGTTCGTGGAGGGAATTTTGATGAGAACCTAGTCTATGTAAACGGTATAGAAGTCTATCGTCCATTCTTAACACGATCAGGACAGCAGGAAGGGCTAAGCTTTATCAACCCGGATCTTGTTGCTTCCATTTTATTTTCTGCCGGTGGATTTGAAGCAAAATACGGAGATAAAATGTCGAGTGTACTTGATGTTCAATATCGCAAACCTAGAAAATTTGCAGGAACTGTTTCTGGAAGTTTATTAGGAAGTAATTTACAT
The DNA here is from genome assembly GCA_044377775.1 of Bacteroidia bacterium. Taxonomy (GTDB): domain Bacteria; phylum Bacteroidota; class Bacteroidia; order 2-12-FULL-35-15; family 2-12-FULL-35-15; genus 2-12-FULL-35-15. Next base: position 6,319 of record JBILYL010000130.1, on the reverse strand, counting down.
TTGGAGGGCTCATCCAAAAATTATCGTTTCACCTGGTTGATGGGTGCCCGTTACAAAACAAATAAATACCTTTTGGGAAAAACAGATTCAAAAGGGGATTACAAACCTTTTTTTGCGGACCTTCAATTATATACAACCTACGACATTACATCTAACTGGGAATTGGATTTTTTAGGAAATTTCGCCAGTAACAAATATCAGTTCGTTCCTGAAAACAGAGAAACAGATTTCGGAACATTGGATAAAGCATTGCGCTTGAAAATATATTTTGACGGACAAGAGATAGACCAGTTCAACACGATGATGGGTGCATTGTCAGCGATCTACAACAGCAATTCACAAAAATTAAATTTGAAATTTATCGGCTCTGCTTTCCGGAGTAAGGAAGAGGAAGCGTTCGACATTCAGGGACAATATTTTATTGGTGAACTGGAAACCGATTTCGGAAAACCAAACTTTGGAGATGTCGTTACAGAAAGAGGAATCGGCACATTCATTAACCATGGACGAACAAATTTAGAAGCATACGTTTTTAGCGGTGATCACAAAGGAACGTATACTGAGGGCAAAAAACAATTGCTGTGGGGAGTGAAATATTCCAACGAACAAATAACAGATAAATTAAGTGAATGGAAATATGTTGACAGTGCAGGCTTCTCTTTGCCAACACCTTACGGACCGGTAGAAAATCCTGGCGACATAGAACTGCAGGATGTTGTAAAACAAAAGATACACATCACGTCTAACCGTGTATCAGGATATTTACAAGGTTCATTAACAAAGGAAACAAAAGATACAGCAACCATTTCCGCGACTCTGGGTATACGTGCAAACTATTGGGACTTCAACAATCAGGCATTGGTTGGGCCACGTGGTACGTTCGGAATAAAACCCAATTGGAAACGGGATTTCCTTTTCAGATTTTCATCCGGATATTACTATCAACCTGCGTTTTACAGAGAACTCAGAGGCAGAGACGGAGTGGTGAATCAAAATATTAAAGCGCAAACATCCATCCATTTTGTACTAGCAAGTGATTATAATTTTAAAGCCTGGAAACGACCTTTTAAATTTATCGCTGAAGCCTATTATAAATATTTGGATAATTTAATTCCCTATGAAATTGACAATGTGCGCATCCGCTATTCGGCTAAAAATAACGCAAGGGGTTATGCAACAGGAATAGATCTGAAAGTGAACGGAGAATTTGTAAAAGGATTAGAATCGTGGGCGTCAATGTCTATTATGGAAACCAGAGAAGATCTCAAGGATGATTTTTATTTCGATTATTACAACAGTGATGGTGAAAAAATTGTTCCGGGCTATACAGCAAACAGTGTCCGCACGGACAGTATCAGGAATGAACCAGGCTATATTTACCGTCCAACGGATCAACGTGTAAGTTTTGGATTATTCTTCCAGGACAAAATGCCCAAACTTCCGGATCTTAAAATGCATTTGAATTTATTATTCGGAACGGGTGTTCCTTTCGGAGCGCCTGGCACAGAGCGCTATCAGCAGGTACTGCGAATGCCTCCATACCGGAGAGTAGATATCGGTTTTTCTTATCAAGCATTGAAAGAAAACAGAACAGTAAAACCCAAAAGCCTTATCAGGTATATAAAATCATTGTGGATCAGTTTAGAGGTATTTAATTTATTGGGAACAAATAATACTGTTTCGTATATCTGGGTGGAAGATGTCACAAACAGGCAATATGCAGTACCGAATTATTTGACACAGCGCCAATTGAATTTACGGATCATTCTGAAATTCTAAAACGATTCATTGCTTGATGAATCAGCTTAAAAAGATCATGGCAAAAGTAAAAAAATCAATCCCTTTTAATTTCGCAATTGAAAATTTATTTTCACGCGAACCAATTATCCGTCACATGTTTGGTTGTCACGCCATTTATATTGACGGAAAGATCGTATTAGCTTTGCGCGACAAAAACGATGATGACAGCGGGGTTTGGATCTGCACAACAACTGAACATCACCAGAGTTTGAAAAAAGACTTCCCAAGCATGCGATCGATCGGGCTCTTCGGTCCCGGAATCAGCGGATGGCAAATGATTCAAAAAGAGGAGGATGATTTTGAATCGAGTGTCAATCGATTATGTGAATTTATATTGAAGAATGATCCGCGGATAGGGAAGATCCCGAAACCAAAAAAGAAAAAAAAATAGTTACATACTTTTTTGCCTTGCAGAATTGACGAGAGCTACCCTACCTTCAAATTTAAAAGCGTGTAGTATCTTATTGCAATTATTTGTAAATTTGAATACAAATGAATTACTCAAAAGAAGCGATAGTAAAAACAACGGCCTGGGTAGAGGGCGACCTGAAAGCAAAACAATGGCTTCAGGATAATCAGTTCGAAGAACTGGTTCAATTGAAAGACGCGGCAAGCAGATACCCAAAAGCATTTGAATACTTGCTTGTTCACAAACACCTCACACTTGCAGCGTTTGTAAATGCTGTTTGGGACGATTCAAAAGCATTCAAACTGCTTATGGATCAACGTGCCTTTCAATGGGCGGCAATGGCAAACTATATCAATGGTGATGATAATGCAGCTGCTTTTTTAAAGAAAAATAATTTAGAACATTATGCACAGTTGGCACATGTGATTCAGGCGAAGATCCGGAGAGAAGGAGATGAAGGAACGAATATCTTTAAAAGCGGACCGTATAAAGGTTAATTAATTTCAAGAACGAATAAATGAGAATAATTGCAAACATTCCACATCCGAAAATTTCAATCAATATCTTTTCGATGAATGATAAATACCAAATTCAATTTGTAGCAGGACCAATGGAACAAACGTTCAAGATCGCACACAACGAAGTAAATGGTATCGAAGGAATCCAGAAATTAGTAGACGATGTGTTTCTGCAAAAAGTATTGGATCGGTTTAATGAAATGTATTTATCGTTGAAAGAAGCGAAAACCAGGGAAGCTGCGATCGGCACTTAGTATAAATTTACGAGGAAAACATAAAAAGCAGTTGACAATAAAAAAATTGAAATTCACGAAAGCATGTTAAAAAAAAGCATACTGTTTTTTGCAGTTATTTTTGCTCTCTCAGCATTCAGTCCGGCACCAACCTACCAAATATCGCTATTAAAATACAGCGGTGGAGGAGACTGGTATGCAAACTTAGAAACATCGCTGCCCAATTTAATTGAATTTTGCAATACGAATTTAAAAACGAATATCAACAAAGAGCAGGCAACAGTTGAAGTAGGAAGCCCTGACATCTTTAACTACCCGCTCATTCACATGACCGGTCATGGAAATGTTTTATTCAATGCGCAGGAATCAGAGAACTTACGCAATTATTTAATGGCAGGTGGCTTCCTTCATATCTCTGACAATTATGGAATGGATAAATTCATTCGTCCGCAATTAAAAAAGATCTTCCCGGAATTGGAATTAGTTGAACTACCTTTCTCCCATCCGATCTACCACCAGAAATATGATTTCCCGAATGGTCTGCCGAAGATCCACGAACATGAGAACAAATCACCGCAGGGATTCGGATTGATCTACCAAGGACGTTTGGTTTGTTTTTATGATTTCGAATGCGACTTAGGTGATGGCTGGGAAAGTTTTGAGGTACATAAAGATTCTCCTGAGGCGCGCCAGAAAGCGCTGAAAATGGGCGCGAACATCATCCAATATGTATTGATGGGTGGCGAAAACAGTGTAAAGAAATAAATCATCAGCAATATCCTGCCAATTCTTTATTTATTATTTCACTGATCTCTTCACCTTTATTTATGATCATGAAATGCGTTCCACCTTTAATGGTGTAATCACATGCTACAACTTTCGAGTGAGGAAGAACCCTGTCAGCAGTTCCATGCACATGAATTAAATTTTCAGGACGGACTTCATTTTTCCATTTAACGATACAATCAACAGCTCCGTTAAAATAATTTTGCGGAGCTTCATCCAACATCCTTCTAAAACTATTTTTCTGTTCATCAGTAAATACTCCAAACTGCTTTTTAGCAATCATTACCGCATTCTTATAAAAACCATCTTTAAAAAGTCTGTACAAAGGAAGCTTTCTCCAAAAAGTAATTTTCAAAGGCAACTCATTATGAAATTTACTACTTGAAATGATAAATGTTTTCAAAGGATTGAGGTGTTTAGATATTTCAACGCTGCACATTCCACCAAAAGAAACGCCTAGAAGCACAAACTGCTGACTCGTATCTATCTGTTTTGAAAGCCGCAATGAATAATCGGGCAGTGATTCATTTTTATGTGGGGTTTCCCATTTAATATGACGGATCGTACAATTATTCAACTTTAAGTTTCTGAACAAGCGCTCATTAACTCCCATACCGGGAATACAATAAACGTTAAGCATTGGTATCGACAATAGTAAAATGTGATTGACTTCTTACTACAACTGTTTGGGCAGACAAAGATTCTTGAGTGTCAGTTCGAGCGGAGTCGAGAACCGAGGATGCCTGGCTAACCAAGTTCTTATGAGAAGTATAATTCTTACAAGCCGCCTCAATCTTTAATTGGTCCCAGTTTTCTTTAATCAGAGCTTCCTTCTTTTTTCGACTCCAATCTTTAATCTTTTTCTCCCAAATGATTGCTAGATTAAAATCAGTAAATTTTTCACAATAAATCATTTCAACAGGTAATCGTTGTGAAGTATAACTATTTTTATTCTCCCCAGGTTAAAGCCATCTAATTTAATTTCATTGTTCTTCCCATCCAGTATTTGTTGATTGTTGCGATGAACAAAAGATGTATTGTTCCAAACAGCTTGTGCTCTGCACACTGCGAAGGATGGGATAAAGATTATGATTAAAATTATTTTTTTAATTCTTTTTAATTTTAAATTTATATACTGCACTACAATTTTTCTTTTCACCAAATTTTTCTTTTCATTTTCCACTCTTTCAAAATTAATTCCTGCCATTTAATCCAAAAATATTCTTTCAATATTATACATTGATGGAGTAAAGTGCTTTTTGTTCAGAGGATTTGAACTGTCTTTATTGCCTCCACTTTGTTTTACTTTGGTATTTGTCAGGTTTATTGTAATTCCAATTTGAAAGTAGGGTGACATTGCAAGGTTTTCTTTCAATCTTAAATCTTCATTAAAAACAGAGATACTGTTGCCAATTAAAAATCCTGCTTCGGTATATAATTCAAATCGGTTTGCAATTTTACGCGTCCACGAAAATCCTGTTTTTATTGAACCAGTTTGAAATGTAAAATTTTTGACTTTTACTGTGGTATCAGCAATTGAAACCGAATCTGAATTATTTGTTAGTTTAAAGTAATTACCCTGCGGGGCAAGTAACATACTAATGCTGTTTTTCTTATTGGCCTTATAATTAATTGAAGCTACTGCCGGAAGTACTATAAGGTAAGACCATTTAGAGCTTATCTTTCCTAAATACCCAATTACTGGGCAACCAATAACTGTACCGTTGCTAACTAACAATCCAGCACCAGCAATAATTGTATTTTTATTTCGTGTAGTGTGTGAGTATAGAAACAAACCTGCTATTCCGGGAGGAGCATCCAGGAATCTTTTTTCATCAGCATTTTCGAAGGCATACAATCCTGCAATATAATTGTTTTTTAATTCACCTTTTAAGTAGGTGAGTCCAAGCATCTGAGAATACACGGGGTTGCCGGGAAGACCGGCTGCTGGGGCAAGTTGTCCATATCCCGAAGAACTGCTGAAAAATAAAGTACTGAACTTAATTGGATTTCTTAAATCGCCCAACTTAAGATGAAAGAAAATGGGAATATTAAGATTTAAGTTTGCTATCGAAAATCCATATTGATTCGAATCTATTGCGGATATCATTCCGGGAAATGTTGAGCCTGTTATGCCAAGTGTTATTGGCAGTTTCAGTTTCACTATTGTTTTACGTCTGCTTTCAATACTGTCTCTCTGCTGACCATAAATAAATGTGGTATAAAGAATACAAAGCAGTATAAGTAGTAAAGGATGTTTGCGCGTCTTATTCATCTTTCTTTTCATTTAATCAATGAATACTGATTTATAAACTCTGCCGTGCTCATTGGAAACTTTCATTTCACCTGTTTTTCCTTTGTCGCGATTGCATTCTATTTCTGTTCCATCCCAAAGTATGAGTTTGTTTTTACCATATCCATAAAACCAGACTTCGATAGATTGATTTACTTTTTCAAAATCGTTTATTCTGTCATCTTCAACATTTTCCACAAACGTATCAACAGGTTTGTCGAACAATGGCAAGATAGTTCCTTCTTTTATAAATAAAGGCAGAAAGCCGGGTTTAGCAAAT
>JBILYL010000238.1:0-4882 GCA_044377775.1 Bacteroidia bacterium | reverse complement strand
ATGAAGATTCCTGTGGGCAGTGTTCTTCTTGCGTGAAATACAACAAGTTGGTTCACCCGGATTTGCATTTTGTTTATCCTGTTGCACTTTCTAAGGATGTTAAGACAAGCACGGATGTAGCAGCAAATTGGAGGGAAGCATTTTTAGACAACCCATACATCACGCTGTTTAATTGGTTTGAACAGTTGTCTGCAGAAAATAAACAAGCTGTAATCGGTGTCGAAGAAAGTGGCGAGATCCTGAGAAAGCTGAGCCTAACAACCTACGAGGCGGAATACAAAATTATGATCATCTGGCAAGCCGAAAAAATGAATCCGGCTGCAGCAAATAAGCTTTTAAAAATATTAGAGGAACCACCTGACAAAACATTGTTTTTACTCGTTTGTGAAAATGAAGATCAATTATTAAGAACCATTGTATCCAGAACACAGCTTATAAAGATCAACAAAATCAGTGACCGCGATCTGATTGACGTGCTTGTTTCGCGCCACAACCAAACACCGGATGCTGCTGAAAAAATTGCGCATTTGGCGGACGGAAGTTATGCGGAAGCACAATTGTTGCTGAGTGAAAATGAAAATGCAGGACAAAATCTGGCGGGCTTTCAGAAGCTGATGCGCGCCAGTTTAAAGTTTGATCCGAAAGCGGTGATGGCTTGGATTGATGATATCAGCGCAGCGGGAAGAGAGCGACAAAAGAATTTTTTGAATTATGCTTTGCACATTATGCGCGAAAGCATGATCGTAAATTATGGCGATACCAGCTTGGTAAAACTGGGTGCTGATGAGCAGGATTTTGTAAAAAAATTCTCGCCATTCATTCATGCAAGCAACATCGAACGGTTTATTGACGAATTGAATAAAGCGCACTATCACATGGAGAGAAATGCGAATGCAAAAATATTATTTATGGATCTGGCATTTAAGTTCAACGAATTGTTGAATGTGCCGAAGCCGGAGTTAGTTAATTAAATTAAAAAAGTAATTCGGTTGATTGGGTTCATTTCAGACAACACCCAAAACCGATTTACAAAACCAAAAAAGAAAGTAGAAGTTTAAGTTAATTGATCGGTTCGGGCAATTCCCAGCCATTGATTAACGTATTCAACTCAGATATTAAAATATGGGATGTAGCGGATGTTCAACAGGCAGAGGATGCAGCACAGCAAGCAATGGTTTGCCGGGTGGTTGTAAAAATAACGGATCGTGTGGTGCCGGAGGTTGTAATAAGTTAAATGTTTTCGACTGGTTGGCAAACATGGAGTTGCCGAGCGGACAAGCCGTTTGCGATATTGTTGAAATTCGTTTCAAGAACAGTAGAAAAGGGTTTTACAGAAATGTAAATGCACTTCAGCTCAATGTCGGAGATGTTGTTGCGGTTGAGGCAACAGGCGGACATGATATCGGGGTGATCTCGATTTCCGGTGAACTTGTTCGTTTGCAGATGAAGAAACGAAATGTAAAATCGGATTCAGAAGAAATAAAAAAAGTTTACCGCAAAGCCAAACAGGTTGATATAGAAAAGTGGCAAGAGGCGCAAGGGTTGGAGCAAGCAACGATGTATCGTGCCAGAACCTGCGCAGTAAAACTGAACTTACAAATGAAGATCAGTGATGTGGAATATCAGGGCGACAGAACAAAAGCGGTATTTTATTATACGGCAGAGGACCGTGTTGATTTCCGTGAACTCATAAAAGTGCTTGCAGACGAATTTAAGGTGCGTATTGAAATGCGACAAATCGGAGCAAGACAAGAGGCGGGACGATTGGGAGCAATTGGTTCTTGTGGGCGCGAATTGTGTTGTTCAACCTGGTTAACGGATTTCAGGTCTGTTTCTACCAGTGCAGCACGCTACCAGCAATTATCGTTGAACCCTCTGAAACTTGCCGGACAATGTGGTAAGTTGAAGTGTTGCTTAAACTTTGAATTAGACAGTTACATGGATGCGCTTCATGATTTTCCGGAAGTAAATAATGTGAAATTAGAAACGGAAAGAGGAAGAGCATTTCATCAAAAAACAGACATTTTCAGACGCACCATGTTCTTTTCCTATACACATGAACCCGATAATTTTATTCCGCTTCCTGTCGATCGCGTGAAGGAAATTATGGAGATGAACAAAAATAGTGTGAAGCCGGAAGATCTTTTAATTAAGATGACTCCGAAGGTGATTGAGAAGAAACCGGATTATGAAAATGTAGTTGGACAAGATAGTTTAACGAGATTTGATAAAAGCAAAAAACCGAAAAGCAAAAACAAAAAAAGAAACGGTCCGCCTAACCCGAACAAACCGGCAGGCGCACCCAATCCAAACGCAAACAAAAATGTTGGCGGGCCAAATCCGAATAAACCAAATCCGGCAAATGCCCCTAACACCCCGAACAGGCCGAATAATCCAAACAACCCCAACAGACCGAACAATAACCGTCCGCGTCCAAACAACAATCGTCCGCGCCCGAACAATAGCAACCCGACAAACCCAACAAACCCGGTTAAGCCGCCACAAAATCCATAGAAAAGTAAGAACCGTTTTATGAATCGAAAAAACCTGAATTCAAGCATACGTTTTACAGCAGCATTGCTCTTGCTGTTCCTTACTTCCTGCGACAGTGGACGGATTTTTGAAAAAAACCAGGAAATGCCAGAAAGCGGATGGGCACAAACAAATACAGTAAAGTTTGATGTAGAGATCAAAGATCCTGCAACACCCGCAAACTTTTATATCAACGTCCGCAATGCCGATGGTTATCCATATGCAAATTTGTTCTTGTTCATCAAAACTGTTTTCCCGAACGGCAAACACTCTACAGATACGTTAGAGTGCATATTAGCAGATGAAAAGGGAAAGTGGCTGGGAACGGGACTAGGTGATATTTACGACAATCAAATACCATTTAAACGCAATGTGCGTTTTCCGATAGCAGGGACCTTTCGGTTTGAAATAGAACAAGGGATGCGGCTAGAAACCGTTCCACTGATTTTGGACATTGGTTTGCGAATTGAAAAATCAGAATAAGGAAACAAAAAAAGAGTTTACAAACCGACATCAGTAAATTCTAAACAAGAAATAAAATTACGGAGCCGATTTTTTTTGAAGAAACCGGAGAAAAAAAATGAGTGCAGGAAAAGGAAAACAAAACAACAACAGAAAATTTATTATTTGGTTTTGGCTCCTCTTCGGAGGACCGGTAGCAGGTTTGCTGCTTTTTGTTTTGTGTATACGCTTGTTCAGCGATCTCCCGGATACCGAAGAGCTGCAAAACCCGAAAACATTTTTAGCGACCGAAATTTATTCAAGCGATATGAAGGTGCTTGGAAAATTTTATGCTGAAAATAGAACGAATGTAAAATTCAAAGACATTTCTCCTAACGTTATTAATGCCCTTGTGGCAACCGAAGATGTTCGTTTTTATGATCATTCAGGGATAGATCTTCGTGCGCTTGGAAGAGCCATTTTTGGTGCAGTAACAGGAAGTTCAGCCAGCGGAGGCGGAAGTACGATCACACAACAGTTAGCAAAAATGCTTTTCCCCAGAGAAGATCTTAGCAAGGCCGAATTGGTGCTCCGGAAATTCAAAGAGTGGATCATTGCTGTTAAGCTTGAACGCGAGTATACCAAGCAGGAGATCCTTGCCATGTATTTGAATAAGTTTGATTATGTGAACAATGCAGTAGGAATAAAATCCGCAGCACAAATTTACTTTGCTACCACACCAGATTCGCTTCGTATTGAGGAGGCGGCAACGCTTGTTGGAATGGCCAAAAACCCGGCATACTTTAATCCCAATCGTTTTCGTGAAAGAGCAGAAGGCAGAAGAAATACCGTCCTTCAGCAAATGGAGAAATACGGCTACCTGACCAAAGTTCAATCGGATTCGCTGCAAAAGATTCCTTTGAAATTAAGTTTTCATCCGGAAGATCACAACGAAGGATTAGCGCCCTACTTCCGTGAATATTTACGGGATGTGTATTTGAAAAAGTGGTGTGCTGAAAACCGAAAACCAGATGGAACAAAATACGATGTGTATCGTGACGGATTAAAAATTTATACAACCATCGATTCCCGGATGCAGCGTTATGCGGAAGAGGCTGTTGGCGAGCACCTCCCTGTATTGCAGGCGCAATTCGAAAAGGAGTTGCTGAAAAAAAGAAATGCACCATTCGCATGGAATGTAAACAAAGAGGAGATCGCAAGTATTCTGAGACAAGGAATGAAGCGTTCGGAGCGTTACCGTGTTCTGAAACAAGCGGGAATGACGGAGCCGGAAATAGTGGAAAATTTTGAGAAGAAGATCGACATGACCATTTTCACCTGGAAAGGTCAAAAAGACACGCTGATGTCACCGAAAGATTCGATCCGTTATTACAAAGGCTTTTTACAAAGCGGCTTTATGTCGATGGAGCCACAAACAGGTTATGTAAAGGCATGGGTGGGCGGAATTAACCACAAGTTTTTCCAGTATGATCACGTTCAGATCGGTCATGCACGACAAGTGGGATCAACGTTTAAACCGTTCATATACGCTTTGGCAATACAAGAGGGCTATTCTCCATGTTATCGTTTACCAAATGTTCCCACAACCATTGTTTATGACGGGAAAGAATGGACCCCGAACAACTCGGATAATAAAAAGAACGGGCGAATGATGACCCTGCAGCAAGCGTTGGCGAATTCGGTTAACTACATTACCGCATATCTGATGAAACAATTCGGTCCGCAGGCAACAGTTGATCTTTGCAGGAGAATGGGTATTGTTGCGCCAATTGATCCTGTTCCGGCAATCTGCTTAGGAACACCTGAAATTTCGGTGTTTGAAATGGTGGGTGCCAACTCAACGTTTGCAAACAAAGGAACATGGGTAGAGCCGATATTTGTTACACGT
>JBILYL010000237.1:0-4891 GCA_044377775.1 Bacteroidia bacterium | reverse complement strand
GAAGATATGGTTATTCTGGAGAAGCTGATCAAAGGAACGGATATCATTATTATCAGTGATGAGGTGTATGAGCACATTATCTTTGATAATCAACAGCATCAGAGTGTTGCCCGCTTTCCGCATTTGGCTGAACGCAGTTTTATTATATCCTCTTTCGGGAAAACATTTCATGCTACAGGCTGGAAAATAGGCTACTGCGTTGCTCCCAAAAACTTAATGACGGAATTTCGGAAAGTGCACCAATTTCTGGTTTTTTCTGCAAATACTCCCATCCAATTTGCTTTGGCCGAATTTTTAAAACAAAAAAATAATTACTTGGAACTGGGTTCTTTTTATCAAAAAAAACGTGATTATTTCATCAATGCCATTAAAGGTTCCCGTTTTGAGATCATTCCTTCTGCCGGCACCTATTTTCAACTTTTAAACTTTGAGGATCTCAGTAAGGAAAAAGATACCGATTATGCCATCCGTTTAACGAAAGAATTTGGTATTGCATCTATTCCAATTTCCGTTTTTTATCATGAGCAGGAAGATAATAAAGTGCTGCGATTTTGTTTCGCAAAAAAAGAAGAGACCCTGGAGAAAGCGGCTGAAATTTTGAATAAGATATAAATTGAATTCGTCATCGCTGACAAAGCGAAGCTACTTTAAGCATTGGCTCGGCAAGAGATTGCCCCTGTCGGAAAAGCTAAACTGCATTGATGTTTCATTAGACCTACTATTATGAACGACTTAAAAATAACCGTTATACAATCTGATCTGTTTTGGGAAGACAAACAGAAAAATTTGGAAATGTTTTCTCAGAAAATTTCTGCTGTCAATGAACCTACCGATCTGATCGTACTTCCCGAAATGTTCACCACCGGATTCAGCATGCGCCCTGATCTCTTTTCGGAAACAATGGCTGGTATAACTATAAGCTGGATGAAGGCTGCTGCAAAAGAAAAAAACGCAGTGATTGCCGGAAGTTTTATTTGTGAAGTGAATGGTAGATTTTTCAATCGCTTCGTATGGATGAATGTCGATGGTACTTATAGCGTTTATGATAAACGACATCTTTTTAGAATGGGTGATGAAGATAAACACTATGCTGCCGGACAAAATAAATTGATCATTGAATTTAAAGGCTGGAAAATCTGCCCGCTTGTTTGTTACGATCTTCGCTTTCCTGTTTGGGCAAGAAACACGAAAGAGAATGTATATGATGTTTTAATTTATGTTGCGAACTGGCCCGAAAGACGCGCTCATCCCTGGAAATCGCTGTTGGTTGCCCGCGCAATTGAGAACCAGTGTTTTGTTGCCGGTATTAACAGAGTAGGGAATGATGGAAATGATATTTACCATTCGGGTGATTCTGTTGTACTTGATTTTAAAGGTGAACAGCTCAGTAAAATAGATTCCGGAATAGAAATAACTCAAACAATTACCTTAAAATATGCCGATTTAGAGGCATTCAGAAATCTTTTTCCGGTGATGTTGGATGCGGATAATTTTGAGATCCGATAATCATTTAATATTCCAATGTCAATCGAGTTCGACCAAAGGGTGAATATCGAGAAGTGTTTGTGGTTCTAACTGTTCTCGATACGTTGTTTCGGAAGTCTCGAACAGACATCCAGACAATAGAAATAATCGAACTCCAATGTCGCTTGTAGTTCGACCAAAGGCAGAGTATAAAGAAGCAACATTGTTACAAAGAAATTGGTAGCATCAGTGTTCTGTAAAAATATATTATTCGCTAACCTTCCAATCCAGCTCCGCATCCCAGTTCGAACGGATGTTGATCAATTCCGAATTGTAAATGATTTTTTCAGGCTGTACCTTTTTTATGTAATTCCCGGTATCCCACTTGTGATTCCCGTTTTCGTCAAAAATTATTTTTAATTTATACTTTCTGGGTGCTAAATAAGAATAGTTCAGTTCACCCGATCTGACCACAAAATTTTCTCTCACAACATTGTTGCTTTCATCCAGCAGCTGAATAATATAATCTCCGGCAGTTGGAGGTACTACTAAATTTAATTTCACACTTCCGTAAAATTTTTCCTCCCGTGTTTTGAAATCAATTTTTATGGAATCATTTGCCAAGCCAAATATGTCGCTGATCGTTCCGGGAGGAATAAATAAATGGTAAGTCGTGTTTTCCTTCAGAGTAAAGTTTTTAAATTCCGGACTGGTGATAAATACTCCCGGATTGTTCGGGGCTTCAAAGGTTTTGGTGGAGTCTCGGTAGCCAATGTTTATATAGTTTTTAAATGATCCGTAGTTTGTCGCGATCGTTTTATCTGTTTTAAACAATAGTGTGTCTTCTTTAAGTTGAATCTTCTCGTTTTGCACTTCCGCGATCAATGAGGAGAACTGAATTTTAATTTCACTTCCCAGATCAAATCCTTGATTCCCATTCGGACTGCTTACTACTTTTAATTTCAGGGGATTTTTTTTCGACTTTTCTGCTTCTGCTCTTGAGATGAATTTTAACTCCACGGTATCCAACACCTTGTTGCCATTGCTGACTTGCAATATCAGTGAATCTTTTATGAAATTTTTGATCCAATATACAAGTGTGTCATTGTTCTTAGAGAATGTCCGGTACTCCTGAACGCCTTTCTGGTCGTTGTTCAATGGCTGAACACGTATGCTGTCCGAACCTTGATTAAATATCAATGTTACTTTTCCGTAAGAGTCGTGAATATATTTTTTTAAATACACTTTTTTTGAAGGTTCCTGAAACAGGTCTATTAATATGTTTTGTTTCTCACTGATATTTATGGACCCGTTTACAAAGCCGATACTCTCCGTTTCTCCATCGTATTTAAAATTGGCATTCCCATCTTTTATCGCTGCCAGTTTATATTTTCCCGCTTTAATATTACTTATTCGAAAAGTACCGTCTTTTTCTGTTTTAGCAAAATAATCCGGTTGATTTTTGTAAACTGCGCTATCACTTAGATCGCTGTATAGTACCGCCAGTATTCCTTTTTCTGTCGACTGGTTAAATCCGTTTTGTACTTTACCAGCCAATGAAAGTGAATCGATGAATGTTCCCGTAGAAAAGATATAATTAAAATTTTCGATGGCATTGTTTTCATTCAGATCCTGAATGGCATTCCCAAAACTCATGAAGTATGTTGTATTGGGTTTCAATGTTTCTTCCTTATCTAATTCAACGATCAGTGTTTTCCCTTTTACAGTAATGTCGGGTGTTTTTGCCAACAGTGGTGAAATGATCAATTGATTATTCAAATCTTTTACCTGTATATATTCATCAAAAGTTATTTCAATTATTCTTGAATTAAAATTAAGTTGCGCGCTATCCGGACTGTATTTTAAGGTCTTTGGAGGAAGAATGTCTTTTACCCCGCCACCCGGTGAAACAATTTGAGCGCAAGACGACAGCAGTATTATGCCGGCCAGCAGTAGGGTGATTTCACGAATGATATGATTCTTGTTGTTGTTCATTTTACTGCGAAATTGGTATGTCTTTTATACGACTCTTGCAATCTCTTTCTGCTTTTGTTCTATAGTTTTTCTATCAATCTCATTAATTGTTCCAAATAGATGCTGTCGGTTTGATCAAATGTTGCAAGTTGATCGCTATCTATATCCAGTACCAACATCACTTCCCCGTTTTTATCAAATGCAGGTAATACGATCTCCGATTTTGACAAACTGCTGCAGGCAATGTGTCCAGGAAACTGATCTACATCTTCCACTACAATCGTTCTTTTTTCTTTCCATGCTGTTCCGCAAACGCCCTTTCCTAATGCAATGCGTGTACAGGCGACTGGTCCCTGGAATGGTCCTAATACCAATTCCGTTTCCTTCACAAAATAAACGCCCACCCAAAAAAAATTCATTCCGAATTTAAGTGCGGACATAATATTGGAGAGGTTAGCAATAAAATCACTTTCTCCCTCGATCAGCGCGTTGATCTGAGGAAGCAATGATTCATATTGTTCTTTTTTTGTTGTCCCTGAAATGATTAACGATTCTGCCATTGTTGATTCTGAATGTGGTTGCAAAGATAGGAAAAATGATGTGCAAAATATTCGTTTATATCGTCATTGAGAGGCACGAAGCGAACCTCCTTTTTTTGAGAGATCTCTTCACTTCGCAAGCGTTAACGCTCAAATGCAACTAATTATTTGCAAACGCAATGGTTGCAATGCTGATCTTAATTCCCGGAATTTGCATTAATGTTTGTGCACAAGCTTCAAGCGTTGCACCGGTTGTAACAACATCATCTACCAATAATACATGTTTCCCTTCCAGCGACTTGAGTTCCTTTAGCTGGAAAACAGATGCTACATTTTGCCAACGGTTAAAACGCGATTTTCTGGTTTGCGTTTCCGATTCATGTTTACGGTATAAGGTCTTAAAATCAGCAAGAACTTCCATGCTGTTAGCTAAACCTTCAGCAAAGGACTCGCTTTGATTGTATCCTCTCTTTTTCATCTTTTTTGGATGAAGCGGAACCGGGATAATTGTATCTACGGTATTGAAATCCGCAGAATTTTTTAAGTCAAATCCATATAGTTTTCCAATTGCAAATCCGACTTCTTTTTGACCTTTGTATTTTAATTGATGTATCAGATGTTGAACCTTTCCCCCTTTGTTAAATCCATAATACGCACCTGCCGAATGAATATTTATTCGCCCCCAGAAAATTTTTGCTATCGGATTGTCGTTATGTAAGTGGAAATTAGTTTTTGGTAAATGGTAGATGCAATAGGTACAGATAGTATGCTCATTCTTGTAAAGGCTATTTCCGCAGGAAGCACATACTTGTGGAAATATCAGTGAAATAAAGTCGTTCAGCATAAGTTTTTGTGTGATAAGGCTAAAAAGTATTACTTTTGTGTGTCGAAAATAAACAATCATTTAAATATGG
>JBILYL010000236.1:0-4893 GCA_044377775.1 Bacteroidia bacterium | reverse complement strand
GTATGATATAACAACATTAAAAGCTTCTGCTGCTCTTTCATACATTTCTAAGCGGAAAAATGCCTCACCCAAAAAGTAATGCGCCATAGGATTGTTGAAAATCAGCGAAACGGAACTGAGAAGATGATCCAATGCTTCTTCTGTATCGTTTTTTCGCAGCCGTGCTATACCTAGTCCCATGTGAGCTCCGGCATTATCAGGGTCTATTTGCAATGCTTTTTCAAAAGCGATTTTTGCTTCATCCCATTCTTTTAATTTGATAAATGCTTCTCCGACTTTTAAATGTATATCGGGCATGTGAGCAATAGCTTCCATCGCTTTTTTAAATAAGGTCAATGCTTTTCTTGGTCGGTTTTGTGACACCAGTAAAATGCCTTCCAGATAGTCTAAATGAGGTAATTCTTTTTTGTCGAGTTTTTTTATTTGTTCAATGACAGAAGTGCAAACTTCAAATTTTCTCAACTTCTGTAAACACTCAACATATTTCAGAGCATACCTTGCAATGTCGGGTTTCTTTTCATATAAGGATTCTAAAATAGGTTCCGCCAAGTTCGCTTGTTCTTTAAATAAGTAGATCCGTGCTAAATTAAATTGTGTCTCATTCACTACCTTTTCCACATTTTTAGCTTTATCTTCTGATGGGGCTTCTATGTATCCTAAGTCAATCAGTTGTTTCATTGCTTCGGCTGCAGCCATAGGATCTTGTTGCAATTCTTTTGGATGGTTTCCTGAATTTCCTCCCACATTTTCCCAACTATCGATAAAAGTGGGAGTGGTATTCTTGTCAAAGATCTGAGTTAACACTTTCCCATCCATGTCCTTTCCTACCGGCAATCCGAATAAGGTTAAAACAGTAGGTGTAATATCTAACAATGTTGCTCCGTAAATGCGTTCATCTTTATTGATGTTTGGTCCCGAAATACAAAACATTCCAAATTGGCGATGTTCTAAAGCCGGTGCCATAGGCTCTGTTGGTAGTCTTTTCGGGCGAAGATGATCTGAGTGGAAGCCATGATCTGAAAGTATGATAATAGTTGCATCTTCTCCGGCAAGTTTAATGTATCGTTCCAACATCATATCGTGAAAACGATAAATGCCATTGACTACATCTTTATAAATGTCAAATTTTTCATCGGTGATGCCGGGCAATTGAGGAGGATGATATTTCATAAACCCATGACTCAAATGATCTATGGTGTCAAAATATACAGCGGTCAGATCCCATGGTTCGTTTTCCATTAGCCACGTTGCAGCAGCATGAGTTGAGGAGCATTCCGAAATGTTTTTGCCGATGACTGAAAGTTTCTGATCTTTTTCCTGATCAACTAAATGTGCTTTAGGAACGAAAGGTAATATATGTTCAGCGTTTAGTTCTGATGGATGTACTCTGTATTCTGCTATTGTACTGGCGAGTCGTTCCGGATAGATTGTTCCATCAGGTAGTTTCCAATCTTCTATTTTTCCACTTGTTATTTTTTGAAAAAAATTGGATACCATTACTCCGTTTATTGGTTCAGCGGGGTTACTAGGCCACCATCCAATAATATTAGATTTTAAATTATTTTGAGATAAAATATTCCAAAGTGCTTTACACTTTCTGCTTGTTGACGTTACAGGCCTTAATTCCATTTGATCAGGTACTGGCTCTACAAAATTTAGGATCCCGTGTTTGTCCCCTGTTTTTCCTGTCGCTATTGATGTCCAGAGGATCGGTGATAAAACCGGATCCAATGTTGCGAGGTCTCCCATCACTCCTTTGTTGATGAGTGATTCTAACGATGGCATTAATCCGGCATCTAGCAACGGATTGATTATTTTCCAGTCTGCAGCATCCCAGCCAATTATTAGAACTTTTTTTGCTAATCGCTTATCCATTCTCCTTTTGGGTTTGGTCTTTCAGTTTTTCATTTTCTTCATCACGTTTTCTTCTCCAAGCCTTTATTCCAACAGCACCTAGTGCAAGCAGTCCTAGTGAACCTGCTGCAGGAATGACATTGGTATTCTGCGAATTATTATTTGCTTCTTGTTCAGAAGTCGAAGTTGTTTTCATCTTTTTATTTTACTGTAAAAATATAGTTTTTCGTGAAGTTCAGGCATGTAAGCCCTGATAAAAGGTCTGTTTCGGATCTGTTTATTAACAAAAAGCCCATTTTTCAACAATTTCACTAATTTTTAGTCCTAAAACTTGCCTTGTGTGTGTTTTCTGTTTTATATTCGTTACAATCAAATTATGTTTAACCCAAAAACAAAACAAAATGAACAAAGCTGAATTAGTTGATGCAATTGCTGCAGAAACAAAATTAACAAAAGCTGATGCTGGAAGAGCATTAGAAGCATTCGTTAACGCGACAACAAAAGCACTTAAAAAAGGTGACAGAGTTGCATTAGTAGGTTTCGGATCTTTCTCGGTTTCTAAAAGAGCTGCAAGAAACGGTCGTAACCCACAAACAGGAAAAGCTATTAAAATTGCTGCTAAAAAAGTAGCTAAATTTAAAGCTGGAACTGACTTAGCAAAAACAGTAAACAAATAATTTTTGTTTCTGAAAAATAAAAAAGTCCTGCAATTTTGCGGGACTTTTTTATTTTTAATAGTTTGTTTTTTCTTTGTTTCCATGTTATTATTCGTTTATGGGTTATTGGAAACACTCCTTATCTTTGATTAAATTTAGTCCAATTTATGCTGTCGCTTTAAGGTGGGAGTTAAAATTAAATAATATTCTACTCTTCAATTCAGGTGGCATCTTTATGTATTTATAAAAAATGCAGCACTTTATTTTGAAACTTATAAATTATATTTAAACTTGAGTAATTGTTTGTTGTGTCAATTGTAAAATAAAACGACCTCGAAGGCTATTTTCTTCGAGGTCATTTAATTTTAAAACTAATTATTCACAATACGAATAGTTTCAATTAGTGAATTACATTTACTCGAATGTTTTTTCTATTAGTATCAGAAATAATAGAAATATTATACATGCCATTCGTTAAAGTAGAAAGGTCTAGTTGTGCTGTAAACTCACCCATAGCAATATTACCTAAGTCTTTTGATTTAATCAATCTACCTGTTAAGTCATATACTTCAATATTAACTTTTGAGTTAGAAGAAAAGTTCATGTTCAAGTTTAATTGCTCATTTACTGGATTTGGAAAAGCGTTCAAAGAAGAAATGTTATTGTTTTCGTCAATTGATGTTGCTGTACTCAATGGGATTAAATTTCCACCGGTATTTAATGCCACCCATAAACCAAATGTATTTGTGCTATTACTATTAGCCGCTGGATTTAAAAAGCCAGAAGCTACAACTGTAATCGCCTTTCCTTGCAATAGTAATGTTGAAAGAGCAGCTGAATAACTTGCTACAACTGTTGAACCACTTGCGTCTGTAACATCTAAAACTATATCAGAAGTTGGAACTGATAGATAACCTTGGAAATTTCCATAAGCGATATCATTCACTACTGTCGCACCACCCACTTCAACGTCTACAATTGGAGCGTCTGTAGAGCCATGCACTACCAAGATATCTGTATTTGTTGTAAGCACTGCAGCTTCACGTGCTGTTGCATAAATATCTAAATCAAAAGCAGGAGCTGGTGAATAACCAATGGCACTTACTATTCCATTCGCTACAACTATATATTTCTCGTTTGCTGCTAATGTAACAGCAAATGAATCTATTGCCGCTGTGTAACTCGTACTTGTAGACGGAGCAATGTATATTGTTTGAATAGTTTCAGCAGGTGCATCAATGAATGGAGAAGCAGTTCTGAATGCAAAGTTGTCAATCAATAATGACGATCCTAGATAAACATCTACAGTTGCTGCTGCAGCATCTGCACTATTATGAATAACTTGTACACGTGCTGTAGAAGATGGTAAAGGAATTAAATTTCCTCCCTCAGGCAAGGCAACCCACAAGCCAAATGTATTTGAACTACCACTGTTTGCTGCAGGATTAAGAAATCCTGATGCTACTACTACTAATGCAGAATCGGCTAAACCCAATGATTGCAATGGAGCTTGGTAAGAAGCCACAACCGTTGATCCGGTTTGATCAGTTACATTAAGTGTGTAATTTGCATTCAGTAGTTCTAAATATGGATTAAATGTGCCATAAGCTAAATCATTTACGACTGTTCCAGCTCCTGGAACTTCTACATCCACAATTGGTGCATCAGTTGAGCCATGTACTACCAAAACATCTGTATTTCCTGCGATAGAAGCCTCTTCACGTCCCATTGCATATATATCGAGATTAAATGCTGGTGCGGGTGAGTATCCTGTTGCACTTAAAATTCCGTTTGCAACAACTACATATGTAGCACTAGGCGCCAATGTTACAGGAAATCTTCTTAAAGATGCTGAAGAATCTGTGCTAGTTGAAGGAGCAATACCAATTATTAGTGGTACACCTGCTGGTGCATCAATAAATTTGGACGCTGTTCTGAAGTTAAAGTTGTCAATCAATAAGATGTCATTAACCCAGACATCAACTGTTGAAGCTGCTGCATCGGCACAGTTGTGTATTACTTGTACACGAGCCGTTTGGCCATATACTGTCGCTGTAAGAACTAGACTCGCTAATGCTAGTAGTTTAGATAAAGTTTTTTTCATGTGTTTTAAATTTATAAGTTTATGAATAAGAAACACAAGACTGTCTTTTTTGTTTAACAAAATGTATTAAAAATTAAACAAAAAGTTTAAGTATTTGATTATCAATTGAATAGATTTTATTATTCAGCCAATTTGCACTCCTTTTTGTTGTCAAAAATTTATTTTTGAATTCAAAAAAAAGGCTGAGCGATTTCCTTTCGATAAGCGAAATTGATTTTCAATCGGCTATTTCATTCCAATAAGATTTAAATTGAATATGAGTTGTAAGGAAGATTAATA
>JBILYL010000235.1:0-4896 GCA_044377775.1 Bacteroidia bacterium | reverse complement strand
ATACTGCAATTGACACCTTTGAAACGGTAAATAAGCGTGAACTTGAATTAGGTGGAGCTTCAATGGCTGCTCTGATTTGGATGATCAGTGAATACGGCTTATAACTTTAATAAAAAAACCTCAAATGGCATTTAAAAAGATAGCCGGTATTCTTTTTTTTATCCTGCTGGTTTTTATAGCAGCGTGGTTTTATAAATCGTTTAAAACACTGCCGGCACTTCCCGCTTATGAAAATACATTTACAAATGAAGCCGGACAATCAGTAAAGTTATCCGATTATAAAGGAAGCTATGTGCTGATAAGTTATTTCCAAACCTGGTGTGGCGACTGTATTCAGGAACTACCCGGCATCGATAATTTGCAAGCCAAAGTTGGAAAGGAAAAATTAACCGTACTTATGGTGAGCGATGAAACGAAGGAAAAAATAAATCATTTCAAAGACAGATATTGTAACACATTGAATTATTTTCAGTCAACAACACCGTTGCATGAATTAAACATACGCGTTTTCCCCACAACATACCTCCTGAATAAAAACGGAGAAGTGATCATGGGAAAATTAGAAGGTTACGATTGGAGTAACGACCAGGTCATCAAACTTATCAAATAAACAGAATACGACAAGACGATATTCATGAACAAGAAAAATGTAATTGTAATTGGTGGAGGAGCTGCCGGTTTTTTTGCCGCTATCAATTGCGCACAATCACCTGATATAACGGTTACCATTCTGGAAAAAAGTTCTAAGCTACTTTCAAAAGTAAGGGTTTCGGGAGGAGGACGCTGCAATGTGACGCATGCTTGTTTTGACAATGTGAATCTCATTAAAAACTACCCGAGAGGAGAAAAAGAGCTAAGAAGTGCATTCAGCAGATTTTCTACCTCCGATACAATTAATTGGTTCAAACAAAGGGGAGTCGAATTGAAAACAGAGACTGATGGTCGAATGTTCCCGTTAACCGACAGCTCCGAAACAATTATTAATTGCTTCTTAAGGGAAATAGAAAAAAACAATGTGTCCATAAAACTAAACGTTTCTGTTGAAGAGATCATTAAAAATGAAAATAATACGTTCACTCTGAAAGCAGATGGTGGCGGTACTTTTGAATGCGATAAATTAATTATTGCTACAGGAGGAAATTCAAAAACAGAAGCATACAATTGGCTTGTTAAATTGGGACACAGCATTTCAAAACCAGTTCCATCACTCTTCACCTTTAATATGCCTGGTAATGATATTATCAAATTAATGGGGGTTGCGGTGCCACACACAAAAGTAAGGGTAACAGGAACAAAACTAGAAACAGAAGGCCCCATAATGATCACACATTGGGGAATGAGCGGTCCGGCTATATTAAAAGCATCCGCATGGGGTGCAAGAATATTGAGTGATATGAATTACAAATTCACTGCGCTGATCAGCTGGCTGCCAATGCATACCGAAGAAAAAATAAAAATCGAATTCAATAATCAGCGGGAAGAAAATTCATCTAAAATGATCTTTAGTAATTGTCCATTTGAATTACCCAAAAGATTATGGGAACACCTCGTTCAAAAAGCAAACATCACCGAAACAGTTCGTTGGGCGGATCTGCCTAAAAAGAATGCCAATTTGTTATCCCATTTTTTGATGAACGATGAATACAAAATAGATGGAAAAACGGCTTTTAAAGAGGAATTTGTAACTTGTGGTGGAATCAGCCTCAAAGAAATTGATTTTGGAACCATGCAAAGTAAAATTGTACCCGGACTCTATTTTTCAGGAGAAATAATAGATGTAGATGGTGTTACCGGTGGATTTAACTTTCAAAATGCCTGGAGTACAGCCTGGATAGCTGCAAAGAATATTATTTAAGATTATTCATATTAAATGTATATACATATAATGTAATTGTATTTATAATTTCAGTATCTTTGTATCGAAATACAGCCTAAATGGAAATCAGTAAAGAAATAAAACAGACAAAATTTAAGAATGAGTATCAAAAGATGCTCATCAATATTTTGTTTACAAGTGGCTGGTTAAGTTCAAAGCATACCTGCAACTTAAAGCCATACGGAATTTCTACCCAGCAATTTAATATCTTACGAATACTCAGAGGTCAGCACCCGAAGCCTGCCACGGTTAATCTATTGATCGACAGGATGCTAGATAAAAACTCAAATGCTTCCCGATTGGTTGAAAAACTTCGAATAAAAAAACTAGTCGAAAGAGCCGTTTGTCCAGAAGACAGAAGAGCAGTAAACGTAATTATTACTCAAAAAGGACTGGATCTATTAGAAGAACTAGATAAAAAAGACGGTTCAATTTTTAAAGAATTGAAAAACGTTTCAGAAAAAGAAGCCGCTACGATCAACGCACTTCTTGACAAACTTAGAGGCTAAAAAAATTTTCTATTTTATATGTATATACATTTACTGTATAGATTGATATTTAAAATTAATTTAATAACTAAATAATAATAATGGAAACAACAACTAAAGTATGGTCGGTAGACGCAGCCCACTCAAGCGTTCATTTTTCAGTAAAACACATGGTAATTGCAAAAGCGAAAGGTTCTTTCGGAGCATATAAAATTACCGCAGAAACAAATGGATCGGATTTCGAAAACGCAAAAATTGAATTAGAAATTGAAGTGGATTCTATTAACACAGGAGTTGCTGATAGAGACGGACACTTAAAATCTGCAGACTTTTTTGATGTTGCAAATTTCTCAACTATCAAATTCAGTTCAAAAGAAATGAAGAAGATCAATGAAGAAGAATATATTCTTTCCGGAGATATTACGATTAAAAGTATAACTAAACCAATCGAATTTAAAGTAAATTACGGTGGTCAACTAATTGATCCATATGGCAATTTACGCGCTGGATTTGCACTGGAAGCTTCTATCGACCGTTTTGATTTTGGCTTGGAATGGAATGCGCTTCTGGAAGCTGGTGGTGCAATGGTTGGAAAAAATGTAAAATTGGAAGCAGAAATTGAAATAATTACGTCAAAATAATATTCGTACAGAGCATGAAAGAAGACAATAAAATCACACCCGCATTGTTTGTGAGCCACGGCTCACCTATGAATGCGATCGCCAATAATACGTATACCCACGATTTAAATAAAATAGGGGAACGCTTAAAGGATGTAAGTGCGGTTTTAGTTATTTCTGCTCATTGGGAAACTAATGGAACAGCTATAACCAGCTCCGAAAATTTGTCAACATACCATGATTTTGTCGGCTTCCCTCAGGAATTATTTGCAGTTGAATATCCTGTTAAAGGTGCACTGCATTTAATTCCCGAAATTGAAAAATTAATCGCTGAGCCATTAAAACACGATTCAAACAGGGGCCTAGATCATGGAGCCTGGAGTATGTTAATTCATCTTTTCCCTAAAGGAAACATTCCTGTTATTCAGCTGAGTCTCGACAGAACAAAAACGTTCGCGGAGCATTATGAATTGGCAAAAAAGCTAAGTCCACTCCGCGAACAAAATGTACTTATCCTGTTAAGTGGCAATTTAACACATAATTTTTCTTATGCCGATTTCAGAAACATTGATGCAAAACCTATCGACTGGGCTGTTAAGTTTGACGAAACGATAACAAAATTATTTTTAAACAATGATGTAGATTCACTTGTTAATATTGATAAAACAAGTGAAATTTACAAGATCAATCACCCATCAAATGATCACTTTATTCCTATACTCTACCTGATGGGAGTCCGGAATGATTCAGATACAGTTACGTTTCCTTATATGAGCTGGCAACACGCAACTATGAGTATGCGGCACATATTGTTGAACTAAAAATAATGACCATGAATACATATATGATCTGCTTACAATTGCCGAAGGAATTATCTGAGGAATTCATTTCGTTAATTCCGATGCAAAGAAAAAAAGTAAATGAATTATTAGATGAAGGTAAAGTAATTCAATATTCACTCGCGATGGATCGTTTGCAAGCCTGGGTTACTATTGTAGCCGCTTCAGAACAAAAAGCATTGGATATTTTATCAACGTTTCCTCTTATCCATTTTATGAAACCTGAAATTTTCGAACTTGCTTTTCATAACAGTGTATCCAATGAACTTCCGAAACTGATCATGAATTAACACATTAAAAACAATAAAATGAAAACGATATTTCACAAAGCATCAGAAAGAGGACATGCTAACCACGGTTGGTTGAACGCGAAACACTCCTTCAGTTTTGCCAGTTACCACGATCCCCGCAAAGTACATTTCGGACTTTTAAGGGTTTTGAATGATGACATTGTTGCTCCCGGAATGGGATTCGGCATGCACCCACATGATAACATGGAAATAGTGACCATTCCTCTCAGTGGAACATTAGAACATAAAGACAGCATGGGAAATATCGGAGTAATCCGTCCGAATGAAATACAAGCAATGAGTGCAGGATCGGGATTAATGCACAGCGAATACAACCACTCAAAGACAGAGGAAGTAAATTTATTGCAAATCTGGGTTTTTCCAAAAGAAAAGAACATTACTCCCCGGTATGATCAACGCGTTTTTTCTGAAGATGATAAAAACGGGAAATTCAAAACTATTGTCGCTCCCGTAAAAGCAGACGATGTAATGTGGATCAATCAGGATGCTTATTTTTCCTTAGGGAAATTCAAATCAGGAAGCAAAGTCAAGTATAACATTAAACACTCCGGAAATGGTGTTTATATTTTCATGATCGATGGCGAAACGATAATTGAAGGTAATAAAACTGAAAAACGCGATGCAATCGGAATTTGGGAGACAGAACAAGTTTCGATCGAAGTAAATGCTGATTCAGAAATTCTGGTGATTGAAGTTCCAATGAATTAAATATTTTTTATAGATCTGTAACTCTATTTACAAACGAACACCTATCACTAAAAC